>DASZCJ010000438.1:0-4187 GCA_035943155.1 Xanthobacteraceae bacterium
CTGCACCGCTGATCCGGGATCGTTACAGACGCGAAGTTTGCGAAGGTCCCGGTTCTGCAGCGCACCACTTCGCTGCGACTACGGGCTGCGCTGCGCCCGGGACGCGACCTCATTGTCATGACGGAACGCACAATCACCACCCTTTCGGGCGCGATCGGCGCCGGCCTGTCTTGCGCCTGCCCGCGCTGCGGGAAAGGCCGGCTGTTTGCCGGCTTCCTGACATTGCGGCCGCGCTGCGAGCGCTGCGGCCTTGATTACGGCTTTGCCGATTCCGGCGATGGGCCCGCGGTATTCATTATGTTTTTGGCCGGTGCGATCGTGGTCGGCGCCGCACTCATCACTGAAATCCTGTTTCAGCCGCCTTATTGGGTGCACGCAGCGCTGTGGCTGCCGCTGATCGTGCTTGTCACGCTCGGCCCACTGCGACCGATGAAAGGCTTGATGATCGCGCTGCAATATCATCATAAAGCGGCGGAGAGCCGGTTCGGCGAAGGACCGTGAGTGGCTCATGACAGCTCGGCCGGGCGCCGGCATCGCGCAACATATTGAAGCCGCGCGCAAGCGCTCCAGCGGGCGTTCTTGGCTCGGCTTGTTTGTGCCGACACTATTGGCGTTCGCGGTCCTCATTGCGCTTGGCACCTGGCAGATAGAGCGCAAAGCTTGGAAGGAAGGGCTGATTGCTTCGCTGACGGAGCGGCTCGCAGCGCCGCCTCGGGCGCTGCCGCCGGCGGCGGATTGGGCAGAACTCGAGCGAACGCGCGACGAATATCGCCGCGTCCACTTCGCAGCGACCTTCGATAACGACCGCGAGGCCCTGGTATTTGCCGCGGCGAGCGCGTTTCGGCCCGACGTCGCTGGCCCGGGCTACTGGGTGTTTACGCCGGCGCGGCGGGCCGACGGCAGCGTCGTCGTAGTCAATCGCGGCTTTGTACCCGATGGACGACGGGATCCCAAATCGCGCGCCGCGGGACAGATTTCACAACCGGTCGAAATCACCGCCGCGCTGCGCTGGCCCGACGAGCGGCACTGGTTCACGCCGGCGGACGATGCCGCGCATAATCTTTGGTTCGCGCGCGATCCGGCGGCGATCGCTGCCGCGAAAGGATTTGACCCGCGACCGGATGCGGTAGCGCCGTTTTATGTCGAACAGGAAGCACCGATCCCACCCGGCGGCTTGCCGCAGCCGGGAAAGCTCGTTGTCGCGCTAGCCGACAATCACCTGCAATATGCGGTGACCTGGTATAGCCTGGCGGCGGTGCTGGCCGCTGTATTTGGGGTTTGGACATTCACCTGGAGTGGCCGAACCGCCCCAGCAAAACCGCCTCAAACAGACCGCTGAAGCCCCACAACCGCGGTTCGCGCCGCTTTCGCGCGACCGCTTTGGCTTGCTTGTGAAGCCATTCGTTTTGCTATTAGTGTGACCGCGTTCCGGCGCTGCGAGGCGGCGGCCACCAGCATTTGGCCGGCGAATTAACGTGCCGTATCAATAACTTAAATAGCCGGCACGTTCCGGCGGCGGAAAGGGCCCGTGCAATATATCTCGACCAGAGGCGAGGCCCCCTCGCTCGGTTTTGCCGAAGCCATGCTCGCCGGGCTTGCCCGCGACGGCGGCCTCTATGTGCCCGACGCTTGGCCGCAGCTCGATGCCGCGGCAATCGCCAGCTTTGCCGGCCGGTCTTATGCCGAGGTCGCGGTCGAGATTGTTCGGCCCTTTGCCGAGAATTCGGTTGCGCCGGCCGATCTGGCGCGCATCGCGCGCGAAGCCTACGGCGATTTTCGCCATCCCGCCGTGGCGCCGCTCACGCAGATCAGCGGCAACACGTTCCTGCTTGAGCTTTTCCACGGTCCGACGCTCGCGTTCAAAGATCTGGCGATGCAGTTTCTCGGGCGGTTGATGGATCATGTGCTGGCTGCGCGCGGCGAGCGGCGCACCATCGTGGTAGCGACCTCCGGCGATACCGGCGGTGCCGCGGTCGAGGCATTCCGCGATCGCCGTCAGGTCGACCTTGTCGTTCTGTTTCCGCACGGCCGTATTTCCGATGTGCAGCGGCGGATGATGACGACGAGCGGCGCAGCGAATGTCAGCGCCATCGCCATCGATGGCACCTTCGACGATTGCCAGGCCATCGTGAAGGCCATGTTCAATCATCACGGCTTCCGCGATCAGGTCCGCCTCTCCGGCGTCAATTCGATCAATTGGGCGAGGATCGTGGCGCAGGTGGTCTACTATTTCACCGCGGCGGTCGCGCTCGGCGCGCCGGCGCGCAAAATCGCGTTCGCCGTTCCGACCGGCAATTTCGGCGATGTCTATGCCGGCTATGTGGCGGCGCGAATGGGCCTGCCGGTCGATCGGTTGGTCGTTGCCACAAATGTCAACGACATCCTGGCGCGTACGCTGGCGACCGGGACCTATGAGCCGCGCGCGGTGGTCCCGACGACGTCACCGTCGATGGATATCCAGGTGGCCTCTAATTTCGAGCGCTTGCTGTTCGAGGCCTATAACCGCGATGCTGCTGCCGTGCGGTCGGCGATGGCATCGCTCGCCCAGTCGCAGCGGTTCACGCTGTCGTCGCGCGCCTTGTCGTCCATTCGCGCCCTGTTCACTGCCGATCGCGCCGATGAGGACGAGGTTGCCGCCACGATCCGGACCATCAAGCGCGAAACCGGCAGTTTCATCGATCCGCATACTGCCGTGGCGGTTGCGGTAGCGGAAAAGGAATCGCGCGACCCCGCCGTGCCGATGGTCGTGCTGTCGACAGCGCATGCGGCGAAGTTTCCCGACGCCGTGGAGGCAGCCTGCGGCATTCGCCCGGTTCTTCCGGAATGGCTGGCGCATATCAATGAGCGGCCGGAGCGCAGCACCGTGCTCGCGGCGGATCAGTCCGCGGTCGAGCAGTTTATTTTGGCGGCGAGCCGGGCAGCCCAGGAAGGAGCGGCAGCATGAGTGTCGAGGTGACCACTTTGAAGTCCGGCATCAATGTGGTGACCGACGCCATGCCGCACCTGGAGACCGCGTCGCTCGGCGTGTGGGTGGCCTCAGGCAGTCGTGACGAGCGGCATGACGAGCACGGCATTTCCCACTTTCTTGAACATATGGCTTTCAAGGGCACCCGCCGGCGCAGCGCGCGGCAGATCGCGGAAGAGATCGAAGCCGTGGGCGGCGATCTCAATGCCGCTACCGGAGCGGAAAGCACCGCCTATTACGCGCGCGTGCTCAAATCCGACGTGCCGTTGGCGCTCGACGTGCTTGCCGACATACTTTCCGAGCCGTCTTTCGAACGCGACGAGATGCTCCGCGAGCAAAACGTCATCGTTCAGGAGATCGGCGCCGTCGCCGACACGCCCGACGATCTTATTTTCGAGCGTTTACAGATCGTCGCATTCCCCGATCAGTCGCTCGGCCGCTCGATCCTGGGTACGCCGAAAACCGTGCGTTCGTTCGATGGCGGCAAGCTGCGCGCGTATCTCGCGCGCAATTATCGTGCGCCCGATATCGTGGTCGCCGCCGCCGGCGCGGTCGAGCATCGAGCGGTTGTTGCCGAAGTGGAGAAGCATTTTGGCCGCTTCAACGGCCCCGCCGGTCCGCTGCCCGAGCCGGCGAGTTTCGGCGGCGGCACCCATGTCGAGAAGCGCGAACTCGAGCAAGTGCACATTGCGCTGGCGCTGCCGGGTCTATCGATCGTCGATCCGGCGCTCTATAGCCTGCAGGTATTCACCAATATTCTCGGCGGCGGCATGTCCTCGCGGCTGTTCCAGGAAGCGCGCGAGCGGCGCGGCCTATGCTATTCGATTTACAGCTTTCACGTGCCGTACTCGGACATCGGTATGTTCGGTCTGTATGCCGGCACGGACGCGGCGGATACGTCGGAACTGATGCGGCTGATCGTCGACGAGATTGCAAGCACCGCCGAGACCATTTCCGAGCCGGAAGTGGCGCGCGCCAAAGCACAGATGAAGGCTGGGCTCTTAATGGCGCTGGAAAGCTCGGGCGCGCGCATCGAACAACTGGCCCGCCAGATGATCACCCGCGGCCGGCCAATACCGCTCGACGAATTGGTGGCGCGGGTCGACGCCGTGACCGTCGAAAGCGCGCGCGCGGCCGCTCGCGCTCTGATTTCGCGCGGCAAGCTCGCCACCGCAGTTCTTGGGCTTGGTTCCGGACTTGAAAGCGCGGCGGCGATTGCCGA
>DASZCJ010000439.1:0-10322 GCA_035943155.1 Xanthobacteraceae bacterium
CATCAGCGTCTTATTGCCGCCGGTGCAGCAGATCGACGACCGCAGACACGATCGTTTGCGCTTGAGCCGGTTTAGCCACGATCTTGCAACCGCGCCATTCCTCGAGCGCCGGATCGCTCACCACTTGTCCGGTATAGAAGAAAAACGGCGTGCCGCGCTGGCCGAGCTGCCGCGCGACCGGTGCGATGGTGAAATTGCCGATCCGCACGTCGAGGACCGCGGCCGAAATCGCATCCTTTTCGACGCTGGCGAGCGCGTTGGTAACGGTGCGACACCGGCCGACAATTTCCGCGCCCGCTTCTTGCAGAATCTCTTCCAGTTCCATGAGCAGAATGGCGTCGTCCTCAACCACGAGCAGACGAACTCCTTTGAGCGCCTTGCGAGAACTATGTTCGGCCCTCGGCTCCATTTTGTGCTGGCTCCGGCAAAGGCACTTCAACCGTACATTCCAAGCCGTCGCCGCGAAATTCGCGCTTAACCCGCGCGCCGGGAATCGCGCTCTCGATCAGTGTGCTGCCAAATCCTCCGAGCGCGGGTTCCCGCAATGCGGGACCGCCGGTCTCCTTCCAGTCAAACCGGAGGGTCCTTATGTTGTTCCCCCGACTTATGTTCCAGCTGACAATTACCTTGCCGGCCCGGTTGGAAAGCGCCCCATGTTTGGCCGCATTAGTCGCAAGTTCATGCAAAACCAGCCCGAACGGCGTGGCCAACTCGGCGGGCAATAGAACCGGCTCACCTTCAATCCGCAGCCGATCCGGCGGCTGCGGCCGGTAAGCGGCAAGTTGCTGAGCCGCCAGTTCGCCGAGGTCGGCGCCCTTCCATTCGGATTCCACCAGCAATGTATGCGCGCTCGCCAGCGCCGAAAGCCGGCCCTCGAAGCTATCGATCAGCTCTTTGTTTGTCTGGTCGCCGCGCAAGGTATGGCGCGCGATCGCCTGGATCACCGCCAGGATATTGCGTACCCGATGCGTGAGCTCGCTGAGCAAGAGCCGTTGGCGCGCTTCGCCACTGCGCAACTCGGAAATGTCTACGAAAGTAATCACCACGCCGTCGATCTTGTTTTCTACGGTACGGTAGGGCCGCAGTCGCATGTCGTACCAGCGGCCGCTGCGACTGCGCACCTCCCGGCGCAGCGGCGCGAGATCGGCCAGGACATTGCGGGCATCTTTGATCAGGTCGCTGTATTCGAGTTGATGAGCGAAATCGGTGATCGATCGGCCTTCATCCGCTGGCGTGATGCTGAATAGGTCAGTGACGCGGTCAGTGAAGCGCTTGATCCGCAAGCTGGTGTCGAGAAACAAGGTGCCGACATCGGTTGCCGCGACCAGATTCTGCAAGTCGCTGTGAGCGCGGGAAATTGCTTCGAGCTTGAGTTTTAGCTCGGTGTTGACGGTCTGCAGTTCCTCATTGATCGATTGTAGTTCTTCCTTGCTGGTTTCAAGCTCCTCCGATGTGGAGCGATACTCCTCATTGATCGACTGCAATTCTTCATTGGCGGCGCGCAATTCCTCGTTGGCAGCGTCGGACTCTTCACGCACCGTTCGCAGACGGTTTTGCGTTAGCTCAAGCTCCTGCGTAAGTCGGCGCCCGATCTCATCGCTGGTTTGGCGATCGAACGAGGCCAGCTTTTCGTCCACCACCTCACCCTCCAGAAAAATCGCAACCGCGTTGTGCGGCTCGCTGCTGTTGGCGTCGATTAGCGGCTTAACTAGAAGGTGAACCCGATGCGGTGCACCGTTAAAGCGCACCAGGATCGGCAGGCTCAGCGTACTTTCCCGCTGTTCGAACACGCGATTGAGCGCGGAGCGTAATTCGAACCGCAGTTCCGGCCGTACCAGATCGACGGCATCGCCGCTTAATGGACCGCCGGACGGCATCAAAAAGCGCCCGGCGTTTTCGGAAAGATGAGTGACGCGGTGTGATTCATCGATCAGCATGCTGGGCGGGGCGACCTGTTCGATCGCGCGGCGATGCATGGCCGCTTCGCCGAGCGCCACGGTCGGGCTCATCGTCCGACCAAGCTGAATGACTTGTTCGCGCATGCGAACCGGTCCGAGCAGGCGCGGTAACAGCCGCGGCTTGTCGCCGGCGACTGCAGTCGATTGGTAGATGCGGGCGGTGCGGTCAATGCTGCGGAACAGACCGGGGGGATTTTCCGCGGTTTCCGAGGCCCCGAGGAAAATATAGCCGCCCGGATTGAGCGCGTAGTGAAAGGTGCTGCAGACCTGCTCCTGCAATTCGCGATCGAGATAAATCAGGACGTTACGGCAGGAGATCAGATCGACGTGCGAAAATGGCGGGTCTTTGAGCAAATCGTGGACGGAGAACAGGACTATATCGCGGATCTCTTGACGGACCCTGTAATGATCGCCCTCGCGCGTAAAGAAACGGCGCAGCCGTTCCTCGCTGACATCGGATTCGATGGCAAGCGGATATCGTCCCTCGCGCGCCGAAGCGAGCGCGCGGGAATCAAGATCGGAGCCGAATACTTGGATCGGCGGATGATACTCGTGCTTTGCCGCCTCCTCCATCAAAAGCATGGCGAAGGTGTACGCCTCCTCACCGGAGGCGCAACCGGAAACCCAAATGCGGATTGTTTCGTCCGACTCCTTACTCGCGAACAGTGCGGGAATAATGTCTTTGGCGATTTTTTCGAATGAGTCGGGATCGCGGAAAAATGTCGTCACCGAGATCAACAGGTCGCCGAGCAGCGCCTGCGCTTCATCGGCGCTGTCGCGCAGAACCGCGTAATATTCTTTCAGATCATTGGCGTGCGTGACCTGCATCCGGCGCGCAATTCGGCGCAAGACCGTTGAGCGTTTATATTTCAAGAAATCATGGCCGGTACGCACGCGCAAATGCCCTAGAATGCGCCGCAACAATTCTTCGTCAAACTCGCGGATATCGGGAACGGATGCGCTCTCCTTAATCCGGATCAGGTCGACCAATCGCTTGACGAGATCGCGCGTCGGCAGGACAAAATCTGCAACGCCCATGGCGATGGCGCTCCGCGGCATCGAAGAATATTCCGCTTCGCCTGGATCTTGGACGAGAATGATGCCGCCGGATTCCTTGACCGCACGCACGCCCAGCGCCCCGTCCGATCCGGCGCCGCTGAGGATGACGGCAAAGCCGTCGCCGAGTTTTTCGGCAAGCGACCGGAAGAACAGATCGATGGGCGAGCGCTGCCCGCGCGGTTCGTCGAATTCAAGCGCGGAAATCTCGTGATCGACCATCTGCAGCCGCCGATCCGGCGGAATGACATAGACGTGATTGGGTTCGAGGTGTTGTCGCGTGGCGATTTCGACGACTGGCATGCGGGTGCGCGCAGCGATGATGTGAACGAGTTCGCTGCGGTGTTCGGGGTCGAGATGCACGACGACGACATAGGCTGCGCCGGTATCGTTCGGCAGCGCGCTAAATAACGTCACCAAAGCATGAACGCCGCCTGCTGACGCGCCGATAGCGACAATGGTCGGGAACTTAGCGTCGTTTCCGTTGGCGGGCTTTGGCTCGTTGTCGTCGTTCGCCACCTCGGCACCTTTTCTTGCCAGCCCGATCAAGCATCAGCATATCCGGGAACGCGCGAACCGCGCCAGCGCGTTTCTGAGACTGCGCGGTTCGGACATCTTTAAAAATGTAGCGCGGGTGGGGAACCGGACTCTGCGCGGATCACCGCAAAATCATACTATGCGCGGGAATTAGGCGGCTCCAGTTATTACGCGATGTGCTGCAAGCGGCGATCATCCTGCGCTTCCGGCCAGCGCGCGGGCATAGGCGCGGCGGAGGATTTGTCGGTATTGGTTAAGCTTGGTGCCGGCATGGCTCGGGCTGTTTGCCGCACCGTCGAATCGGGCAAACGGCGCGTCACGCCCCGGGTTTGATACTCGCCCCACGCCAATCCTGCCGCGAACAGGATAAAGGCTGCGACAATCGCGGCCAAGCAGACGATCTGGAGGGTCGACACGGCAGACTCCTTTTCGCATCTTCGTTGAATTGAAGGCTAGCGCGATAACGCAGGGGCGTGTTTGACTTAGGTCAACCCGGCCAACCCTTTGTCATATCGTTGCCGGGACTTTGCCGGGGCGGAGCAGCGGCAAGCGCCCAGGATGCGGCGTGGAGAAATTGCCAATAAACAGCTATAAGCCACGGAGAGGAACAAACTAAGGACCGCCGTGGCCGAAGGAAAAATCACATCGCTGCCACGCGACCGCAATCCCGCGGATGCCGCCGCGCAGGGTCTTTCGATTGTAGTGCCGCTCTATAACGAGGCGGCAACGCTCGAACGCCTGCACACACGGCTGATCGAGGTGGCGCAGCGGCTAGCCGCGACGCGCGCCTTGGCCTGCGAAGTCGTCTATGTCGATGACGGCAGCCGCGACGGTACGCTCGCCATCGCGCGCGAACTGCCCGCGACCGCGCTCGACGTGCAGGTCATTTCGCTGTCGCGCAATTTTGGCAAGGAGGCGGCGCTGCTCGCCGGCCTCGATCACGCGCGCCGCGGCGCGCTGCTGTTCATCGACGGCGACGGCCAACATCCGACATCCCTCATCGAGACCTTGGTCGGACATTGGCTCGATGAAGATTGCGATGTCGTCTATACCGCGAAGGCGCATCGCGCCAACGAGTCTTTGATCCGCCGCGCGGCAGTAAGGGCGTTCTACGTTCTTCTGAACTGGGGCGCGCGTCCGAAGATTCCGGAAGATGCCGGCGACTTTCGTCTGCTCTCGCCGCGCGCGGCCAATGCGCTGCGCCAGCTCCCAGAGCGCAACCGGTTCTTCAAAGGGCTGTCGAGCTGGATCGGCTTTCGCCAGATGCGCATCGATTATGAACCCGAGGCACGGGCGGAAGGCCGCAGTACCTGGAATATGCGCCGCTTGATCGGCTTGTCGATCGATGGCGTCACCGGATTCTCGGTGGCGCCGCTGCGGCTTGCGACGGTGATCGGCACGGTGTTGGCGCTGGTCGCCTTCTTCTACGGCCTGCAGATCGTTTATGAGACGCTTGTCTACGGCACGGCGGTGCCCGGCTATCCGTCGCTCTTCGTCGGCGTGATGGTGCTTGGTGGCGTGCAGCTCATCATGATCGGCGTGGTCGGCGAATATATCGGCAAGATACTTGCCGAGATTAAGGGCCGCCCGGTCTATTTCGTCGCCGAGCACGACGTGAAGCTCAACGACGCGGCCAAAAAGTCCGACGCGCGAACCGCGGCCGAATGAACGAGACGCAGCTTCGGCAGATCTGGCTCTGCGCCGACGATTACGGCATCTCGCCGGCGGTCAGCGCGGCGATCCGCGAGCTGATCGCGCGCCGCCGCATCAATGCCGCCTCGGTCATGGTCGTAACGCCGAGCTTTTCAGCGAGCGAAGCAACTGCGCTGCGCGGTGCCGCAGGTGCGCATGCCGCGATCGGCTTGCACCTGACGCTGACCGCGCCGTTTCGTCCGCTCACCGATTTTGCGCCGCTGCGCGATGCGGCGTTTCTGCCGCTTGCCGCCATGGCCGGCCGCGGGCTCTTACGCCGGCTGGACTTGGCGCGCCTCGAGGCCGAGATCGCCAGCCAACTCGCGGCGTTTCGCACCGTTTTCGACCGCGCTCCCGATTACATCGATGGCCATCAGCACATTCAAGTTTTCCCGCAGATTGGCGAGGCGCTATTACACGTGATCAAACAGTCAGCGCCGCAGGCTTGGTTACGGCAGTGCGGGCGGCCCACTTCGGCGCAAAAAAGTCTCAGCGATCCGAAGGGCTATATTCTGGATGGCTTGAGCGCACGCTTGCGCCGCCTTGCCGCCAAGCATGGCATACGTACCAACCCGGCCTTTGCTGGCACTTATTCGTTCGGTCCGCAGGCCGATTTCGGCAAGCTGTTTGCCGGATTTCTCGACGGCCTTCCCGACGGCGGTCTTGTCATGTGCCATCCCGGAAAAGTCGATGCGCATTTGCGGCAACTCGATCCGCTGACCGATTTGCGCGAGCGCGAATATGCGTTCTTCCTCGATGAGCGCTTTCCGCACATTCTGGCCGAACGAGGTTATGCGCTTGCGCGGCCGTGAAACCTACGCGGGGAGGTAAAAGAGTTCAGATCACCACGACTTTGGTGCCGAGCCGCTCCTTACAGAGGATGAATCCCGCGTGCGCGCCGAAGACGTATCCTTTGCTCTCGTAGCTGTCCTGGAACGTCCCAAGAGCGGGTCGTATTCGTGCTGCGGAGCGCATTTGATTTTTCGTTCGAGGACATCGCTCCAATCGTCGGGCGCGACGTTGTCACATGCCGCAAATTATATAGTCGCGCCCGCGCCCACGTTATCGAGGAGCGGCCGCGTTTCGCCGTCGATCGCGAGCGTCATCGGGCTCTGCTGCGAAGCTTCAACGACGCCGCGCGCAGCGGCGACACCGCCAAGCTGGCGGCAATGCTCGCCGACGATGTCATTTTCCATGGGGACGACGGCGGCAGAGGATTTGCCCCGAAGAAGCCGATTGTCGGCAACCTCGCCGTCGCCAAGTTTGTCATTGCCGTCACGCGCCAGCAGCCGCAAGACATAAGTGTGAGCGAGATTGAACTAAATGGCGCTCCCGGACTGGTCCTAAGAGTGGGGAACGTCCAATAGTCGCCATGCTCATCGACACTGATGGCGAACAAATTCAGTCGGTGTTCGCCATTGCCAATCCCGATAAGCTCGCGGCGTTTTCAGCCGCACAAACTTAGCTGGCCGGCTTGCGGATCAGCACAAAGCAAAGGAATGCGACGGCGGCGAAACCCGCCACGAGCGCCAAACCGATCGCATCGGAGGCACGATCGGCGACATAGGTCAGCACCACCGGCGCCACCGCTTGCACCACAAGAAAGGGCCCACCGATCCGGCCCATGAGAACGCCGTAACCCGCCGCGCCAAACAAAGCGAGCGGGACCGTGCCGCGGGCGATGGTCAAAAGCCCGTTGGCCATGCCGTACATGATCGCAAAGACTGCAGCGAGCGCTGCGGAAAACGGCAATAGCGCCAACAGGACGAAGGCAAATACCAGGAGACCGACCGCAAAGCGGGCAATCCATAATGGATGTAGCCGTCGCGCAAAGGAGAATTCGCAGAGCCGCGCCAATACTTGCGCCGGACCAAACAACATGCCGATCGCCACGACGGTCGCCGCTGTCAGCCCGAAGCGCTGGAAAATCGCGAGAAGCTGTGCCGACAGGGCCGACGGCACGAAGGCATAGGAAGCGAACCCGGCCGCGACCAGAATAAAAGCAAAACCGCGCGACGGCACGAACGCTTTGGCCGGCTTTTCGCTGGGCGCTGCGCTGCGCGCCGCGGCGCCGGCATGCTCACGCGGCAACGCCAAGGCTTGCAGCGGCGCGGCGAGCCCCACGAGCAGCGCCGCATAAATCAGGTACGTAGCGCGCCAGCCGACCGCATCGATGAGAAATTGCGTCGTCGGCCAGCTCACGGTCGAGGCGAAACCCGCAACAAGCGTCAGCGCCGTGATCGGCGCGCGCGCGGCACTGCCAAAGATGCGCCCGAGCGTGGCAAAGGCCGGATCATAGAGCGAGGCTGCCATGGCGACGCCGATTGTGACCCAAGCGGCGAAGTAGGCGGCTGCGCCGGGCGCCCAGACCAGACCGACGAGCCCCAAGGCGCCGATCAGCGAACCGATCGGCATCACGACATGACCGCCGAGCCGATCGATCGCGCCACCGACATAACGCGAGCACAGCCCGCCGATAAATAGTCCGACGGAAAATCCGGCCATGGCGAAGGATCGCGACCAGCCGTGATCGGCCGCGATCAGCGGCACCGTCAGCACCGGCGGATAGAACAGCGCGCCCCAGGACAGGATCTCGGTGACACCCAGCACGCTCACCGCGCGCCAGGGACCGAAGATGAATGCGCTCGGGCTTGGCATCTGGGGTCCATTGTCGGGCGGGTCACGCAAGCGCGGCGGGCACCGCGCTCGAATGGGAGAGCCTGTGAGCCTAAATTATCGATGTCATGGATCGCCGACTTGCCCGCACTGGCAATCGGCAATGGGGACGAACGCCTATTGCGGCGGCGGCTTGATTGCCGGCTTGGCTCCGGCGCGCGCCATGCCCTCCGGCGCGCAGCGCACATACACGCCGGTGCCGTAACGGCCCGCGACTTCCGGATCCATCCAGCGCAGGACCATGGTGCGGCCGTCGAACGACACGACTTCGCGATCCTGCGGGCCGCCGGCATTACCAGGCGGACCGATATAATTCTTCCCGTTGGCCGATCCTTTGAGCTGCAATTCCTGGAGCTGGGCACTGTCGGCGAGATACATCATGACGCCGCCGCTTGCGCCGCGCGTGATCTCGACCGGCTGGCCGCATTGGCCGCGCGCCGCCGCCGCCGTGCGCGCGTAATCCTCCTGCTTATGAAAAGCGCCGTAACCCCACCGGCCGACAACCTCTTCCGGGCGGTACTGTGATGGAATTGCCGGCTGCGCCATTGGCGCGGGAGCCGCTGTCTGCTCCAACGGCGGGGTGTTCGATGTACAGGCGGCGAGCGCGAGCGCGGCCAAGGTCGCGACCAAGGCCGCAACGGCGCAACTATGCAAACGCAATGCGCTCATGAAATTCTCCCCAGGGCAGACCCTTTAAGCCGCACCGTCGGCCAAGTCAGGACCTGCAAAGCCAGACCCGCAAAGCCGGTCAACCGGCAGCCTCACAAGGAAGGCTGCACCGGACTGCTCTTACTGCCGCGACCTTTCGACTTTGTTTCAAATTGGCCCGCCGGGGCAGTTTCAGCGAAGATTACGGCCCGGATTTGGCGGTCTGAGCGTTTTGCCGACGCCCCAACCCATTGCGCCTCGCCCGTTTTCGGGCCGGCTCCCGCTGTTTGAGGGGTTTCGGGCGCGGATCGGCAAGCGGCGCCGATTTATGGATGCTCAGCGCCCGCATCATGGCAGGATCGTCGAAAAAATCGCTGTCGGCGCAAAGCCCGGCGGCATGGATGCCCGCCACCGCGCAAATATCGTCGAGTTCGTTGGCATCGCCGGTTACCCCGACGGATCCGATCACCTCGCCGGACTTGTCGCGAATGAGCTGCCCGCCGCCTTCCAAAAACAGCGGATAATCGGCGAGTCGCTCGACCGATTCCATGAATAGCGGCTTTTCCCGCGCCTTCTGCAGAACGAGCTTCGATGGCCGCCCGAGTGCCAATGCGCCATAGGCTTTGCCGTAGCAGATTTCAAAGCGCAGCATCGAGGCGCCGTCCTGTTTTTGAAATGCTTTCACGCGCCCACCGGCATCGAGCACGATCGCGCTCATCGGGCGGCATTTGCGCTTCTTGGCGGCAGCGAACGTCGCCGCGATGATGGTGTTAGCCTCGTCGAGGCTCAGCCCACGCAATTGGTAATCCCCGTGCCGGCTCCGGCCGCTCTGTCGCTTGCCTAGAATAGCCGTTCTCGACCCCGAAGCCATGGTCCAGGCTCGGGCGGCCCCGATCATGCCAAGGCCCGGCATTCGGCGTCGATCTTGCGTTCACGACGGCAGAATTCAGCCGCATACGCCTTCGCCGCCTTGACAGGCCCGACGGCGCATCTTATTTCCGGAGTGTCGCTTAGCACTCCGGTTTAATGAGTGCTAAGTCCGGCAAATATCAATATTTTTCAAATACGAACGCGCCGCTCCAGCACCAAACGGCGGCAAACGAGGGTCATCATGGCGAAAACTAAATTCCGGCCGCTCCACGACAGGGTGGTCGTCAAGCGCGTCGACGCCGAGGAAAAGTCCAAAGGCGGCATCATCATTCCCGACACCGCCAAAGAGAAACCGCAAGAGGGCCAGGTTATCGCTGTCGGCCCCGGCGGCCGCGACGAGAACGGCAAGCTCGTCCCGATGGGGGTCAAATCCGGCGACCGCGTACTGTTCGGTAAATGGTCGGGCACCGAAGTGAAGCTCGATGGCGACGAGCTCCTCATCATGAAGGAATCCGACATCATGGGCGTGGTCGCCTGAACTTTCTTCCCTTCGAGGCTCGCTCGCGCCTCAGGGACGACGGTCAACTCAAACGACGCAAGAGAGAAATCCAAAATGGCTGCCAAAGACGTTAAATTTTCCGGCGAGGCCCGCGAGCGCATGCTGCGCGGCGTAGAAACGCTCGCCAACGCCGTGAAAGTGACGCTCGGCCCGAAGGGCCGCAACGTCGTGCTCGACAAGTCGTTCGGCGCTCCTCGGATCACCAAGGACGGCGTCACCGTCGCCAAGGAAATCGAGCTCGAAGACAAGTTCGAGAACATGGGCGCGCAGATGGTACGTGAAGTTGCTTCGCGCACCTCCGACCAGGCCGGCGACGGCACCACCAC
>DASZCJ010000440.1:0-9213 GCA_035943155.1 Xanthobacteraceae bacterium
CCCATGCGCTCGATGTCCTTGGCGCAGAACATCAGGTGCATGCAGAACGTGATGTTACGCGGATCCTCCATCATGTAGGTGAGAAGCTCGCGGAACAGCGAAACGCACATGGAATCGACTTGTTCATCGCCGTTCCACACCGCGAGCGCCGACTGTAGGTCGCGGCGGGCATAGGCATCGAGCACCTGTTTGAGCTCCGCCGCCACCAATTCGGCCATGTGCTCTACACCGCGAATGAGCTTTTGCGGGTAGAAGTCGCCATCGAGCGCCACGACGCGCTTGCCGATATGTTTGGCATGGTCGCCGATCCGTTCCAGGTCGTTGCAGACGCGCATGGCGCTGACGCATTCGCGCAGGTCGACCGCCATCGGCTGCCGCCGGGCAATGGTGAGGATGCACTTTTCCTCGACCTCGCGCTGCATTGTGTCGATCGTGGGATCGAGTCCAATCACGCGCTCGCCCAACTCGACATCGCGATCGATCAGAGCCTGCACGGAATCGGCAATCTGACGCTCCACGAGGCCGCCCATTTCGGCGACCTTGCGGGTGATCTCCTGCAGATCGGTATCAAAGGCCTTGGCGGTGTGGTCGACTCTTGTCGTGGTGATCTCGCTCATATGGATTACCCGAAGCGGCCGGTGATGTAGTCCTGGGTGCGCGGATCGCGCGGTGCGGTGAACACTTTGCTGGTCGAATCGAATTCGATCAGCTCGCCGAGATACATGAAAGCGGTGAATTCCGACACCCGCGCCGCCTGCTGCATGTTGTGGGTGACGATCACGATCGTATAGTCGTCGGTCAATTCATCGATCAATTCCTCGATCTTGGCGGTGGAGATCGGATCGAGCGCCGAGCACGGCTCGTCGAACAGGATCACCTCGGGACGCACAGCGACGGTACGGGCGATGCACAACCGCTGTTGTTGACCGCCGGACAGGCTCTGTCCGTTGGCGTCGAGCTTGTCCTTGACCTCCTCCCATAGCGCCGCGCGGCGCAGCGCGGTCTCGACGCGGCCGTCGAGTTCGGATTTCGGCAAGCGTTCATACAGCCGGATGCCGAAAGCGATGTTCTCGTAGATCGACATCGGAAATGGCGTCGGCTTCTGGAATACCATGCCGATGCGGGCGCGCAGCAAATTGAGGTCCTGCCTTGGCGACAAGATATTCGCGCCGTCGAACCAGACTTCACCGGTGGCGCGCTGATGCGGATAGAGGTCGTACATCCGGTTGAGCACGCGCAACAGGGTCGACTTGCCGCAACCCGACGGGCCGATGAAGGCGGTCACCTTATGCTCATAGAGCGAAAGGGTGATCGACTTTAATGCCCGCGCCTCGCCATAGAAGAAATTAAGGTCGCGGATCGTGACTTTGTCGGTCATCCCTGCCTGGTCGGCGGCATGGGAGACCGAAGGAGTGGTAACGGAAGCAACGCTCATATTCATGACTGTTTCCCTGCTGGGAGAAGAGCGCGCGCGCTAATGCTCAGTGCAAGCACGGTGAAGGTGATGATGAGGGCGCCGGTCCAGGCCAGCGACTGCCAGTCTTTATACGGGCTTAGCGCGAACTGAAAGATCACGACCGGCAAGCTAGCGACCGGGGCATTGAGATTGGTGCTCCAGAATTGGTTATTGAGCGAAGTGAAAAGGAGCGGCGCGGTTTCGCCGCTGATCCTCGCCACCGCGAGCAAGACGCCAGTAACCATCCCGGCACGCGCGGCACGATAGCAGATATGCCTGATCGTCAGCGAACGCGGCAGGCCGATGGAGGTCGCCGCTTCGCGCAGAGCATTGGGCACCAGGGTCAGCATGTCCTCAGTGGTGCGAACGACGACCGGTATGACCAGCACGGCGAGCGCCACGCTGCCAGCGTAGCCGGAGAAATGACCCATCGGCGCGACCATGATCTCATAGATGAACAAGCCGACCACGATCGAGGGTGCGCTAAGCAGAATGTCATTGATAAAACGCACCACGCTGGTCAATCGATCATAGCGGCCATACTCCGCCATATAGGTGCCGGCCAAGATGCCGATCGGCGTGCCGATCACGACGGCAAGGATCGTAAGGATCAGGCTGCCGACGATGGGATTGAGCAACCCGCCGCTCGCGCCCGGCGGCGGCGTCATCTCCGTGAAAACCGCAATCGACAAACCGCTGAAGCCCTCCCAGAGCAGGGAGCCCAGGATCAGCACCAGCCAGCCCAGACCGAATGCGGTTGCAACGAGTGACAGCGCGGAAGCGACTGTGTTGTTGCGGCGGCGGCCGGCATAGCGAGAGGATGCGATCTTGTCCGGCATGGCGTTACCCGATTCGACGCTCGATACGCATCAGCATGTATCGCGCGATGGCGAGCACGGTGAACGTAATGATGAACAGAATTAGTCCGAGCGCGATCAGTGCTGAGGTATACAAATCACCTACCGCCTCGGTGAACTCGTTGGCGATCGTCGCGGAGATGGTGGTCCCCGGCGCTAGCACCGAGGCAGAGATCCGATGCGCATTGCCGATGACGAAAGTCACCGCCATAGTCTCGCCGAGCGCGCGGCCGAGCCCGAGCATGACGCCGCCGATGACGCCGACCCTGGCATAGGGCAACACCACATTGCGCACGACCTCCCATCTCGTGCAGCCGAGCCCGTAGGCCGCCTCCTTGAGCACGCCGGGCACCGCCTCGAACACGTCGCGCGTGATCGCGGTCACGAACGGCAGCACCATGATGGCGAGGATGAGCCCGGAGGTCAGCATGCCGATGCCGTAGGGCGGCCCGGCGAAGGCCGATCCAATGCCTGGTAAGTTGCCGAGCGTATTAATCAGAAAAGGCTGCAGCGTTTCCTGCAGGAACGGCGCAAATACGAATAAGCCCCAAATGCCGTAGATGATGCTCGGAATTCCCGCGAGCAATTCGATCGCTGTGCCGATCGGCCGCCGCAGCCATAATGGGCAAAGCTCGGTGAGAAAAAAAGCGATCATCAAGCCGACCGGAACCGCGATCAGCATAGCGATGAACGAGGTCACGATCGTGCCATAGATCGCCGGCAGCGCGCCGAAATTTTCGGTAACAGGATTCCATCGTTCGCTGACGAAGAAGCCAAAGCCGAACGTACGCAGCGCGGGAATTGAACCTTTGACCAGCGAAAAGATGACGCCGCTTAACAGCAACAGCACACCGAGAGCCGCGGCTTGGGTCAGGTGACGGAATACAACATCGCCAACCCGCAGCCGGCCCAACACTTTGGCGCGCGTGACTGCCTCGGATGACACGAGGGCTCCTCTCTCTAAGGCAAAGTCAACCAAAGGCCGCCACCTCGCAAGATTCTTCGAGGCGCTCCTCTAAGCAGTTTCGGAGCGCGTCACTCAAACGAACCACCGGCCGCCGCACAAGAACGCCGTGCAGCGGACCGGTGAGAAACAGGCAAGGCGCTTTCACGCGGCGCCTTGCCTTAGCGCCTTGATTAACTGAACTCACTTCGAGGTAACGTGGAGCGGCTTGCCGCTGCTGTCCTTGATCTCTTTAGACCACATCGCCTCGATATCACTGACGACCTTACTCGGCATCGGAATGTAGTCGAGCTCTTCCGCCATTTTGCCGCCCTTGGCGTAGGCCCAAGCGAAGAACTTAAGGGCTTCCGTCGTAGCGGCCGAATCTTGCGGCTGCTTAGGGACAAGTATGAAAGTCGCAGCCGTCATCGGCCAAGACGTAGCGCCTGGCTGATTGGCGAGAATGACGCCATAGCCGGGCACCGAATTCCAATCGGCGTTGGCGGCGGCCGCTTGGAACGCTGTGCTGGTTGGTGAGACGGTCTTGGCGTCCTTATTCACCATTTTAGTGAAAACCAGCTTGTTCTGCAGAGCATAGGCGTATTCGACGTAGCCGATCGAACCTTTGGTCTGGCCGACATTGTTAGATACGCCTTCGTTGCCTTTGGCACCGATGCCGACCGGCCATTCCACCGACGTGTTGAAGCCGACCTTTGATTTCCAATCGGCGCTGACTTGCGCAAGGTAGTAGGCGAAATTGAAAGTAGTGCCCGATCCGTCGGACCGGTGCACGACTGCGATCGCCTGCGACGGCAGCTTGGCGCTCGGATTAAGCTTTTTGATCGCCGCGTCGTCCCAGGTCTTGATCTCGCCGAGGAAGATCTTGGCGAGCGTGGGCCCGTCGATCACGAGGTCGCCGGCTTTGACGCCGTCGAGATTGATGACCGGCACGATACCGCCCATGACCATGGGAAACTGCACCAAACCATTCTTGTCGAGATCTTCACCCTTGAGCGGCGCATCGGTGGCGCCAAAAGTGACAGTCCGGGCTTCGATTTGTTTGATGCCGCCGCCGGAGCCGATCGACTGATAATTCAGACCGACTCCGGTTTCCTTCTTATAAGCGTCGGCCCACTTGGCGTAGATCGGATACGGGAACGTGGCACCGGCGCCGGAAATGTCCAGCGCGGCGGCCGGCAGAACCGTCGCAGCCAGAAAGCCGGCGACGGCAATGGTCCTGAAATGTTTCACTGTGCTCTCTCCTGTGACTGGAATGCGGTGCGACAAGCTACCGATCCACGTCCTACCGTCCCAAGTCGGTTTGACGCGGTCATCGGGCGGTTCGGTCGCCGTCTGTCAGAACGCTGCATCGAGGCTTGCCCTAGCGAGGCGGAAGCTGCAGCAGCTGCACCGTTAGGGCTGGCGCATAGCCGTTCTATGAAGATTGCGTGACAGTTAGATGACGGGACAAGCCATTGAAGACACGACCATTTATCGCGCTTGGGCAGTCATCGCGGTGGGCAGGTGAATGGTGAAAGTGGCGCCGACGCCGGGCGCACTGTCGATCGTCAGCCGGCCGCGATGGCGGTTGAGAATGTGTTTGACGAGCGCGAGGCCGAGGCCGGTGCCGCCTTGTGCGCGGCTTTCGGTGACATCGACGCGATAGAACCGTTCGGTCAGCCGCGGCAAATGTTCGGGCGCAATACCTGGACCATAGTCGCGAACGCTGACCTGCGCTTCCGGCTCGCCTTCGACCGACGCGCCGGATTTGAGCTTGATGTCTACCCGCCGTCCAGCGGCGCCGTATTTGAGCGCATTCTCGACCAGGTTTTCAAAAACGCGGACCAGTTCGTCGTGATCGCCGAGCACCGGCAACGCGCCGGCGCTGTCGATGTTCACGGTAACCCCGCGATCGCGCGCCAGCGTCTCCAAGCCGTCGGAGACTTGGCGGATGATCGGCACCAGATCGACCGGCGTATCGGGACGGCGATGCGCATTGAGCTCGATGCGTGACAGCGACAAAAGATCGTCGATCAAGCGCGCCATGCGCCGTCCCTGCTCCTGCATGATCGAGAGAAATCGCTCGCGCGCCTTAGCATCTTCCTTGGCTGAACCCTGCAAGGTTTCGATGAAGCCCAGCAGCGAGGCAAGCGGCGTGCGCAATTCAGGGCTGGCATTGGCGACGAAGTCGGCGCGCATCTCTTCGACGCGGCGTAACGGCGTGAGGTCGTGAAAGGTCATGAGGACGAGGTCGGGGCCGCGCGCGTTAGCGTCACGCTTGACCGGCGTCACCACCGTCTCGTACCAGCGATCGAGCGGCACCCGCTCGGAATAGACGACACGCTGCTCCTCACCCTCCTTGGCCGCGCGGCCGATCGCCTCGAGCAGTTCCGGCATGCGCAATGCAAACGAAACCGGTTCGCCCTGCCGCAGCGCCGGCGCGAGAGCGCGCGCGCGATCGTTGAGGGCGAGCACGCGGCCATCACGGTCGAGCGCCACGACCGGATCCGGCAAGCCGGCGACCAGTGTGCGCAGCAAATCGTCGCCGGTTTGCACGTCGGCGGTTGGCCGGGCCAAGCGGTCGTGTTCTTGTGTCGAGCGTAATGTCACCGCAACCGCGGCCGCGACGACGGCAAAGACCACTATCGCATAGGCAAACGGCAGCGCCCCGGCAACGGCGAAAACTGTGAAAACGAGCGCCGCAGCCGCGATCACGACGCCGCCACGCCAGCGCTTGACGCCGACAGATACTCGATTCCCGGCAAGCGTCATGACATCCCTCGCGGCAACGCCGCCGGATTATGGCAGATCTGATGTCCTGCGAATGCGCGCATCGGTATCGCCGAGCGGCGGCGATGCCGCAACAGGAAGCCGGCGCATGCCACGGCTGAGCAGAATTTCGCGGGTGCCCAGCACTGCTAATGAGAGCACGAAAGGAACGATGTAATACAGCAATCTGAACAACAACAAGCCGGCGAACAGGTCCTCTTTGTCGAATTGCCAGAGCGCGACCAGCATGGCCGCATCGAACACGCCGAGCCCGCCGGGCGCGTGACTGGCAAAGCCCAATAGCGTCGCAGCAACGAAAATCACCGCCACCGTAACAAAGCCGAGATTCGGCTCGTCGGGCACCAGCATGTACATGGCGGCGGCGCAGCAGGCGAGATCGACGATGCCGATGGCGATCTGCAACAGCGTCAGCGGCCCACCGGGCAACGTCACCTGCCAGCCTTCGCGGCCGATCACGCGCGGCTTGACCCAGACCCAAGCGACATAAGCCGCGAGCAAAGCGAGGATGATGATCGCGAGCAAGCGGTTGGTCCACAGCGGCAGTTGATCGAGCGCGCGCGCCGCCTGCGGCGCCTGCAGGATGCCGAGACCGAGCACGGTCGCATTGCCGAGCCAGAACGTCAGGCCGGCGACGAAACAGATTTTGGTAACCTCGATGACGCTCAACCCCCAGCCGGAATAGATGCGGTAGCGCACGGCGCCGCCAGAGAACACGCTGGCGCCGACATTGTGCCCGCCGGAATAGCTGGTGAAGCCGGCGAGCGCGGCAACGCGATAAGGCACTTCCGAGCGGCCAATCGTGCGCAGAGCAAACAAGTCATAAAATGTGAGCGTGAGGTAACCGGCGGCAACGAACAAGCCGGCGATCAAGAGCGTGCGCCAGTTGGTCGCCTCGATCGCGTCGATGAGCTCCTCGGGATCGATCTCGCGCAGGATGTGGTACAGCACCACCACGGCCACGGCGATGATGGTCAGGCTCACCACCAAGCCGATACGACTGAGGCCAATTCGGCTGTCGAAATAATGCGCGGTCCCGCGCAGCCGCTTTAAGATGCTGCGCTCCGGATCGGCTGCTTGCGCATCCATCACGAGTTCCGTTCCGCCTTTCTTAGCCTGCTCGTTTCGCCAAATCGCATAGCTGAAGTCGCATAGATTATGACGGCAACGAGGTTACGAAGTTCGGAATCGCACGCTAGTCGCCGGCCCCACTAGCAAATGTCATGGCCGGGCGCGAGACTGGCAAGTGCGATTAATTTAGGCTGCTTTGGATCGCCTTACTTCGGTTTTGCTGCACCGCGGCCGGCCAAAACGACCACTCTAGAGATAATGGCTCATCGCCCATAAGTCATGACAACTTACCCGTGCTGATCGAGGACACGAAATGACTAATCGCCACATTGTCCGACGAACCCTGCTCATCCAGACCGGCTTGGGCGTTGGCGCCGCATTTGGCGCCGGACTGAGTGCCAATTTTGGTGCCGGTCTCGGTTCGGGACTCGCACCTACCGAGGCCCGCGCCGCAACCGGCGATGATGTTTTGAGCGAAGCCCATAGGGCGGACAAAGGCGGCACAAGGCTTGCGCTCTACCGCAAGCGGCGCGGCAAACCGGCGGGCGCGGCCGATAAGTCGCCTCCGGTGCTATTTCTGGTCCACGGCTCCTCGCTGTCGGCGCAGTCGAGCTTCGATTTGAAAGTTCCGGGCAGCGAGTACTCGATGATGGATGTGTTCGCCCGCTATGGCTTCGACGTCTGGACCATGGACCATGAGAATTATGGCCGCTCGTCGCAGACATCGAGCAATTCCGACATCGCCAGCGGGGCCGAAGATCTGAAAGCGGCAATGGCGGTCGTGCAACGCGAAACCGGCCGCGACAAGGTTCATATGTTCGGCGAGTCCTCCGGCGCCATTCGCGCCGGCGCGTTTGCGCAAATGGCGCCGCAGCGGGTCGATCGACTCATTCTGACCGCCTTCACCTACAAAGGAAACGGCGCCGCGGAAGTCGAACGCCGCAGAGAGCGCATTGCCGAGCTGCGCGCCAATCCACGCCGCAAGCGCGATGCCGCGATGATCCGTTCGATATTCACCCGCGACGGCCATCCGAACCTCTACGATCCTGCCATGGCGGACGCACTCATCGCCAGCGAGATGCAATTCGGCGACAGCGTGCCGAGCGGAACCTATGTCGACATGGCCGTGAACCTGCCGCTGGTCGATCCAGCCAAAGTGCTCTCACCGGTGCTCATGACGCGCGGCGAATGGGACGGCAATTCCACTGACGATGATCTCTTTGAATTCTTCCGTCGGCTGCCGAACGGCGACCGCCAATATGTCATTCTGCCGAACACGGCGCACAGCCAAGGCTTCAGCAAAAATCGTCAGCTCTTATGGTATGCGATGAAGAATTTCCTCGACGCGCCGGCGCCGGTTGCGAGCTGAGGCGAGAGGACCTTGCCTGAACCGTCACCCTGAGGTGCAAGCGAAGCGAGCCTCGAAGGGCGACGGCTCGGGCCGTACATCCTTCGAGGGCCGCTGCGCGGCCACCTCAGGATGACGGGATTGGATTAGAGCTCACCCGTAACGAAGAAGTCGCGCAGCTCTTGGTAGGTCTCCATCGGCGCTTCTTCGGACAGATAATGTCCGCAGGGCAGCGCCTTGGCGTGCCGAATGTCGCTGGCGTAACGCCGCCAGATGTCTTCCGGCTTGTGATTGCGGCCGACGCCGCCGGTCGCGCCCCATAACAACAATACCGGGCAATCGATTTTTCGCCCGGCCGCGAAGTCCGCCGTGTCCATGTCAAGATCGACGCCATGGGTGGCGCGATAATCTTCGCACATGGCGTGGATAGTTGCAGGGTTACGGAAATAGCGTTTGTATTCGGCAAGCGCCCGCGGATCGAAGAAGCTCAAGCCTTGCGCGGTCTTGGCGAGTTTTTTCTCGATGAAATAGTCCGGGTCCGCACCCATCAGGCGCTCGGGGAAATCGTACGGCTGGATCATAAAGAACCAGTGCCACGAGAACGTTCCCCAAGCGCGGGTCACATTGTTGAGCAAATAATGCTGCGGCATGATGTCGAGAATGGCGGCGCGTACAACTTTTTCCGGATGATCGAGGCACATGCGATGCAGCACGCGCGCGCCGCGATCGTGGCCGGCGGCGTAGAACCGCT
>DASZCJ010000441.1:0-4080 GCA_035943155.1 Xanthobacteraceae bacterium
AGTTACATCGCAGTCGCCGACCACAATGCCACCGACTTCTTGTGCGAGCGGTTCGACGCGCTTTTTCAGCGCATCACCCTGATAAGTGAAAGCAAGCTCGGCGCCATGCGCCCGGCAGGATTTGGCGATTCCCCAGCCGAGTGAACGATTATTGGCAACGCCCATGATTAGGCCGCGTTTGCCGCGCATGATGCCTGAGTTTTCCGGCATTCCCCGCACCTGACACCGCAATTTCCAGCCCTGGCCTCCCCTATGGCATAGGGTAGTTGGACCATCAAGCCGCGGCCTGGAAAGCGGAATAGACGGCAACCGCTGGTGTTGTTGAATACAGGCTGTCGTCAGCACTGTATTGGCGTGCTGTAAGCTAGGAAGGAGGATCGATGTTTGAGTGAATTTCGGGAGCGTATCGAGGCAGCAATCCCGGCGCTGCGGCGCTATGCACGCGCACTCACCCGCGATACCGAGACGGCAGACGATATCGTGCAGGACACGCTGGTGCGGGCGTTGCGCTCCGAGCACTTATTTCACGGCGGAGATATGCGCGCTTGGCTCTATACCATCCTGACCAATCTTAATCGCAATCGACTTCGCACCCTGGCGCGGCGGCCTGTACTGGCGCCGATCAAGGATAGCGATGCGACGACAAGCGGTCCGGATTCCGGTGGGCGCGATATCGTTCGAGCGCTCGAAATGCTTACCGAGGAGCAGCGGTCCGCCTTGCTCCTTGTGGTGCTTGAAAGTCTTACTTACCGCGAGGTTTCCGAAGTCCAGGGCGTGCCGATCGGCACAGTGATGTCGCGCCTCGCCCGCGCCCGTAATGAAATTAAAGCCTATCTCGATGGCGAGCGTCCGGCGCTGCGCCGCGTGAAATAAGAAGAGAACGGCGATGAATGACCGAGATCAGATTGTGACCGAAGACGAACTCAACGCTTATGTCGACGACGAGCTGCCAGCGGATCGCCGCAACGCAGTCGAGGCATGGCTTTTGACACACCCCGATGACGCGGTCCGGGTCGCCGCTTGGCGCAAGCAGGTCGAACTCATTCGCGAACGCTATGGTCATTTGGCGTACGAAGCGCCGCCGCACCGCCTCACCATCGAACGCCTGACTCGTCGCCGCTATGTCCCAATAGTTTCCACTGTTGCCGCCAGCCTCCTGGCATTCCTGGTCGGCGGCGCGGCTGGCTGGACCGCGCATGGCATCGAACTCGAAAAGCCGTCCGAGCTGACGCGCTTCACCACTGACGCGCTTGTTGCTTACCACCTCTACGCGGTCGAAGTCCGCCACCCAGTCGAGGTTCCAGGCGAGCAGCGGCCACATCTGGTCGAATGGCTATCGAAAAGGGTCGGCTCGCCGCTACATCCGCCCGAGCTCGACAAGCACGGACTAAAGCTCGTTGGCGGCCGCTTGCTTCCCGGCCCAACCGGACCCTCGGCATTCTTCATGTACGAAAATTCGTCCGGCGAGCGCTTCACGTTGTATTGTGGGCGCATCAATGACGGCGAGACGGCGCTACGTTATACGAAGGGTGAGTACAACGCCGCCTACTATTGGGTTGATCGGAATTTGGCCTACGTACTGAGCGGGCCAATGGAAACCGGCAAGCTGCGAGAGATCGCGCAAGCGGCCTACGACCAGATTGACCATCGGACGGTGCCGCAGGGCGGATAGTTTTCCGCCCGCCGTACTGTCCGGTCGTTCTGCGCGGGTGAATCAAAAACTCACATGTTTTTGCGCGGGTCGTAGGGTTTTCCGCTCTGCCATTTTTTCATCAGGGCTTCGATCTCGCTGTCGCTACGATCGGGCAGGACTATGCGCACCGTGGCGAGCAGATCGCCCCGGCCGCTTTTAGTGGGAAAGCCTTTGCCCTTCAGGCGAAAAGTACGACCGCTTGAGGTCCAAGGCGGAATGGCGATTTCAACCGCTTTATCGAGCGTGGGAACACGAATCTTGGAGCCCAGCACTGCTTCATACAAAGTTACTGGCAGATCGAGCCGTACATCGGCGCCTTCCAGTATGAAGACCGGATGTGGGGAGATCGAAACCGTAATGAGGACGTCACCGGTACCGGCCCGGCCCGGCATGCCCTGCCCTTTCAATCTGATTTGCTGACCATTGGTGATGCCGGCCGGAATCTTGACATCGACGTCCTTGCCGGTGGGCAGCCGCAATCGCTCAGTCACGCCGCGGGCTGCGTCCGGCAATGTGACCGTGAGCGCGGCATGAACGTCGGCGCCGCCGCCTAAATCGTCCGGCTCGAAATTCGACCGCGTGCCGGTCCGAGCGCCGCGGCCCATCTGACCGAAAGCCTCCTTGAGAATATCCTCGAAGCCGCCAAAGCCCCCGCCTCGGCCTCGCCGAGTGGTTCTGGTAAAACCTTCCGGGCCGAAATTGAAGGTTTCAAAATTGGCGTCAGGACCATACCCAGTAAACCCGCCGCTAGGCCTGCCGCCGCCAAAGCCTTCGAACCCCTGAAAGCGGGGCTTCCCCTCGGCATCGATCTCACCACGATCAAACGCCTTGCGCTTATCTTCGTCGCCCAGCAATTCGTGCGCGGCGTTCAACTCGGAAAAACGCGTTGCCGCTTTGGGATCGTTCTTGTTGGCGTCAGGATGCAGTTTTTTTGCGAGCCGGCGGTAAGCATTCTTGATCTCGCCGGCGCTCGCCTTGCGATCGATGCCCAAGACTTCATAGGGATCACGCATCCCCCAACAACTCCGCTTTCGATGTTTCGGGCCTGCCCCGGCCAGCCCCGGTTCGCCAAATCGGCCACTTCAATGTGGGAATAAAATACCCAGCCCGCAATGTAAGCAAACGGCTTTCCGCAGCGATGACGGCCCGCTCAGCTCGATCTAAGGGGTTTTAATCGCCTGACCTGCCAGGCGCCGTTTATGGTTCGGCAGGCAGCCCCCTCAAGCCAGTCTTGCGACTCGCCATGTATGTAGCTCGCAAGGAAATCGCGGCAGGCCATGCCCGCCTCGGAGTAGGACGTGGCCAACGGGGTCACATTGCCTCGGGCGCCGCTTTGCGGATTCCGCCATGGCACGCTGGCGTCCTTGCCGCCACGCGACAATACTTCCGCCACGGCCGCGCGCGCGTAGGCGAGATCAAGCTCCGCTTGGGCAGAGGACGCGGACAAGGTGTCCAAGGAGGCGCTCGCCGGCGCCTTGATCGTGCCGGTCGACTGCGGCTCGTTCTCGTCTGTCGAGACGAGTGAGGCAAGCTTGTAGGAACAACCGGAAACCGCGAGCGCGCACAGCATGGCGGCAAGCGCCCTGAGCCGGATTGCACCCCCGAGGCGGCCCTGGCGGCGAGATAGGCGCAGCGCAGCTGTTCCACTATATAGAGACCGGCGGCACGACCTCCGACCGTCCCACGCGACCACTTTTGGATACCCCGAGCGATGTCCGATGCGGCGCCTATAGAACACCCAACCGGGTTAACAGCCGGTGACTTCACCGCAGCCGACGAGCCGCTGCGTCTGTTTGCGGCCTGGTTTGCCGACGCCAAGCAATCGGAGCCGGTGAACCCGGAGGCAATGACGCTTGCAACGGTCGACGCACAGGGGCTTCCCAATGCGCGGATGGTGTTGTTGAAGGGGTTCGATGAGCGCGGCTTCGTCTTTTATACGAACTCGGAGAGCATCAAGGGTCACGAGCTTGCCGCAGCACCGAAGGCAGCGTTGACCTTTTATTGGAAATCATTGCAGCGCCAAGTGCGCATACGCGGCCAAGTCGAAGCAGTCTCCCCAACAGAGGCCGATGCCTATTTTGCGTCGCGCTCACGCATGGCGCAGATCGGCGCCTGGGCCAGCAAACAATCGGCCGCACTCGAAAGCCGCCACGCATTCGAGAAAGCGATTGCGCGCTTCACCGCGAAGTTCGCCGTCGGCACTGTACCGAGGCCGTCATTCTGGGTCGGCTATCGCGTCGCTCCGCAGGAGTTTGAATTCTGGCAAGAGCGACCGTTCCGCTTGCACGATCGCGTTGCCTTTACGCGCGCGAATCCGAACGCGCCGTGGACCAAGACACGGCTATATCCGTGAGCAATTGAACGATGCCGGCAAACAACCAGCCGCG
>DASZCJ010000442.1:0-7115 GCA_035943155.1 Xanthobacteraceae bacterium
GTCGTGCGATCGATCTGGGCGCGCATTTCGGTAATGCGATCCTCATAGGCAAATTGCTGCTCGGCCTGGCGCGCGATCAAGCTGCGCAGCACATCGTCGCGAAACGCGAGATAGGTCGCTGAGGTGAGCGACCAGGCCGCCATGATCACGACCGTGCCGACTGCGATCCAGAATGCGACCGGTCCGAATCTGACTTGCTTGCCGGCGTGCCCGATCGTGTAGGCGTTGGCGCCGGCGCGGCCGGGCGCTTCGGCATAGTCGTGCGGATCGGCGCTGCGTGCTGAGCGCCTGGTGGCCTGCTTGGCCGCTTGCTTGGTTGGCTCCTTGGCTGGCTCCTTGACCAAGCGCAAGGTGCGGACCGTTCCGGCATATTGCGGCGAATGTTGAAATGCCGCGGTCTGATACGACCGAGCCGTCCGCTGCGACATTGCTTGCCGTCCCCGTGCAAACCGGGAACGGAGTTGAAGCAATTAAGGTTAACAATGTGGAAATTGCGCCGGCGATTTTGCTGGGATTTGGCGGCTTAGGTTAACGTTTCCGCACACCCGTCCGCACACCGATGTCTGTACAACATGGCTCAACGAGCTTGGCGAGCGCTGGCGGCTTCAAGGACACGCCTGCCCGGCGGAATGTTCGGCCGCAGAGGCGATGCGCTGGTCCGGCCCGATCAGGAATTTGGCGCAGATAGTCCGACCTGGGCCGGCGCGCGGATAAAAATAAAGAACGAGTGCACGTCCAGCGAAATTGGCGACCGAAAACGGGTAGACATGCCGTTGCGCGTCAGTTTAAAGCCCGCGCCTTAGAGCCGGACGAGCCGTCTTGCAGCCGCTTGGAACCGGCCGCGGGGCTTGCCTGGGCCCATACGCCTTCCTTTCGACGCTTTCGCGTCAGAATTCTTGACCTTCCGAATACGCCCGCCGGCAGGGGTGGCCGACCGCGGAGCGTTAATCCTAGCGCTGTATATCGTGTGACGACGCCACGGACGAGGGGACGCCCGAGCGGGCATGGCGAAACAAGATAGGCAGATCGGACCGTCCCCGCGATGGGGCGACACCGCCGTTCATCCGCGGCGCCGGGGCAGCCTTGCCGCGGCCCATCGCGGCCGGCGTTGGGGCGACGGCCGTTATCTAGCCGCTTATCGCCGCCTGTTGGCGCGCCATCGGTTGCTGATCAAGCGCGTGGCAATTGGCTGCGGCGCCCTGGTCGGACTGCTGGTGCTCGGCTGCGCGGGACTATGGTGGCGGCTCGCCACCGGACCCATCCAGCTCGATGCTTTCACCCCCTGGCTCGTTGCCGCCATCGAGGAGAATTTCGGCAGCCGCGAGCGCGTCGAAGTCGGCGGCACGCAGATCGAGCGCACCGCAAATGGCGGCGCGGCCGTGCGCGTGCGCGACATTATAGTGCGCGATCCGGACGGCACGGTAGTCGCGAGCGCGCCAAAAGCGGAAATCCGCGTCTCCGGCTTGAGCCTGTTTAGCGGCCACATGCGCGCCGAAAGCCTCAGCCTGGTCGGCGCCGAACTTGCGGTGCGCATTGAGCCGGACGGCAATGTGACCGTGTTCGCCGCCGGCGCCGATAAACATCCAATTGCGACAGCGACTACACCCCTGCCGCTTGCAATGCCGGGGAATCAGCAGCAGACGCCACAAGACGCGCGTTCCTCCGACAAGACGGCCGCCATTGCGACACCGCCTCCCAATGCCGCGTCGGCGCGAACGGCGCCGCCGCATCCGGCTGCCGACAGCATCGCGGCCATTCTGACATGGCTCGACGGCATCGGCCAATCCGGCCTCGACGGACATGACTTGCGCGAGCTCGGATTAAAGGACGGCACTCTGACAGTTGACGATGAGCGCACCGGCAAACGATGGAACTTTCAGAACATCACGCTGAGCGTCGAACGGCCACACGGCGGCGGCATGCTCGTCACCATAGGGTCGGAAAACCCGCAACATCCGTGGGGACTGACCGCCTCGATCAAGCCGACGACGAACGGCTATCGCAGCATTGCGCTGGAAGCCCGCCAAGTGGCCGCCAGCGATCTTTTACTTGCTTCAAGGTTCGGCGACGGCACGCTGCAAGCGGATATGCCGCTTTCGGCAAGCTTGCGCGGCGAGATCGGTCCCAATGGCGTGCCACAGGCATTGGTCGGCCGCATTGTCGCTGATGCCGGTTCGATCAATGATGGCGATAGCGGCGACGGACGCCTCGATATCGATCGCGCTGAGTTCAAGATCAATTGGGACGCCGCGAACCGGTCCCTCGAAGTACCGTTCCAAATCCTTTCGGGCAATAATCGCTTGACGCTGCTTGCGCAGGTCGAAGCGCCGGCGCAGCCGCAAGGTTCTTGGGCATTCAAGATCGGCGGCGGCAGCGTTGTGCTGAATTCGCCGAATGTCCAAAGCAACGTCCAAAGCAATGTCCAAGGCAGCACGGGCAGCACCGTCAGCACTGGCAGCACCCAGGGCGAACCGCTCATTCTCAATCGCATCGCGGTGAATGGCCATTTCGATCCGAGCAGCAAACGGCTGACGATCAATCACGGCGTTCTCGGCAACGCGGATCTGGGCATCGCCATGTCCGGCACTGCCGATTATGCCGGCGGCAATCTTCGACTTGCGAGCGGTATCGCGGCGACGCGGATGACGTCCGACATATTGAAAAAGCTGTGGCCGGCTTTTGTTGCTCCCAAGGTACGCGATTGGTTCAACGAACACCTCATGACCGGCAATGTCGAGCGGCTCACAATTGCGGTGAATGCTCCCTATGAGACGCTCAAGGCCAGCGGGCCGCCGCTGCCGGACGACGGGTTGACCATCGATGCGCTGGCGACCAATTGCGTGCTCCGTCCGGTCGCCGGATTGCCTGCGCTCCATGACGCCGATCTCACCGTTCACATCATCGGCCGCAATGCGCAGATCGCCGTCGGCAAAGCCGTTGCGGACATGCCGTCGGGGCGTAAGCTTGTGCTGTCATCGGGGCTGTTCGAAGTCCCAGATACGGCGCCCCGGCAACCGCCGGCGCGGGTGCATTTTAAACTCGACGGCCCGGTGCCGGCCGCCGCCGAATTGGTGATGATGGATCGGCTACGTGAAGCGTCGGGCACGCCATTCGATCCGGCGACGACCCGGGGCACGGTCAGCGCGCTGGTGGCGCTGGCGATGCCGCTCAAGCCCGATCTGCCGCCAGGCTCGACTAATTATGCGATCAGCGTCGATGCACTGAACTTTTCCGCCGACCGGATGATCATGGGGCAGAAGGTCGAATCCGCCGACTTGAAAATCAGTGCCAACAATCAGGGCTTCGCGCTCAAAGGCGACGTCAAGATTGGTGGCGCGCCGGCGAGCCTCGAATATCGCAAGCTACGCGGCGAGGATGCAGCCGACGTTCATATTCAAGCCATGCTCGACGAGACGGCGCGCAACAATCTCACGCTTGATCCGTCCGGCGCGATCGGCGGCGCCATTCCCATCGAACTGACCGGCCGCATCGGCACCGCCTCGGAGCGCGACGGCCGGTTCGCCGTCCAAGCCGATCTGACGCCGGCGCAGATCGACGGCTTCCTGCCGGGCTGGGTCAAGCAGGCCGGCAAGCCGGCCCGCGCCACGTTCACGCTGCTCACCAAGCCGCAATCGATCCGGATTGAGGATCTGTGGATCGAGGGCGCCGGCGGCGGGGTGAAAGGCGTCGTCGACCTCGACAATTCGGGCGATGTGCTGGCCGCGAGCTTCCCGTCCTACGGCTTCTCCGATGGCGATCGCGCCAGTCTCAAGATCGATCGCCTGTCGGACGGCACGCTGCGCGCGATCATGCGCGGCGACGCTTATGACGGTCGCGGTCTGCTCAAGACCCTGGCCGCGCCCGTCAAGACGCCGCCCAAACGAGCACCGGCCGATGTCGACCTCGACATGAAGCTCGGCGCGGTGCTCGGCCACAATGGCGAGGCGTTGCGCGGCCTTGAACTGAAAATGTCGCGGCGCAATGGCGAGATCCGCAGCCTCGGGCTCATGGCCAAGATCGGGCGCGGCGGCACGCTTAGCGGAGAGCTGCGTGGACGGCCCGGCGGACGACAAGTGGTCCAGCTTGAATCGAGCGACGCCGGCGCGCTGTTTCGCTTCGCCGATGTTTATTCGCGCATGAACGGCGGGCAGGTGACGACCGTAATGGACGCGCCCTCAATCGGCAATCCAGTCCAGCTCGGCACCGTGACCGTGCGCAATTTCGCCGTGCACGACGAATCGCAGCTTGAGCGCGCGGTCGCCAATGGCAACCAGGCGCAACGCAACAGGGAGATGGCGTTCTCCGGCATGAAGATCAACTTCACGCGGGCACCCGGCCGCATTGCCTTGCGCGATGGCGTCGTGCGCGGGCCGGTGCTCGGTGGCACGATCGACGGCGTGATCAATTACGCCGACGACGAGGTGCACTTGCGCGGCACGCTCATTCCGCTCTACGGCGCCAATAATCTACTCGGCCAATTGCCGATCGTGGGATTATTCCTCGGCGGCGAGAAAGAAGGGCTGGTCGGCGTCACTTACGAAGTTGTCGGCAAACCCGCAGGTCCGGTGCTGCACGTCAACCCGCTTTCGGCTTTGGCGCCCGGGCTATTGCGCAAAGTATTCGAGTTTCCGGCCAACAATCCCTACACGCCGCCGTCAAATGACGAGAACGCGACCTTCGAGGACAACACCGCCACCACCAACGCGCGCTAACGTTTGTTCGCAAGAAATCAGGCGACGCTCAGTTCAGTTGAGCAAACACTATTCGGATTTTAGTGTCGCAATTCCGCGCTTTTTGCCGACCTGAAGCAGCGAACGGCCGTCTGGTCCGAAATACTGGGGAGCAATCTTGGTACTGATGTCCGTGATCTTCACATTACCAAGGTAGACCGCACCGTCCCTGACGAACTGTCGCGCTTGCGCATTAGAGCTGCTAAACCCAATCCGGGTGACCACATTCACAACGCTCTCGTCGTTTTTGACAGGCAGGGTCGGCAGCGTGGCGCCAAGGCCGCCCTCTTCGAAGGTCGTGCGCGCGGTGCCAGCGGCCTCCTCGGCCGCCGTGCGACCATGAACCAGCGCGGTCGCTTCAGTCGCTAGGACCTTTTTGGCTTCGTTGATCTCAGCACCCTTGAGCGCGGCGAGCCGGTCGATCTCGTCGAGCGGCAGCACCGTGAACAATTTCAAGAACCGCGCGACGTCGCCGTCTTCGGTGTTGCGCCAGTACTGCCAATATTCGTACGGACTGACTTGATCGGCATTGAGCCAGACCGCGCCGGAAGCGGTTTTGCCCATTTTGGCGCCCGACGAGGTGGTGATGAGCGGCGCGGTCAACGCGAAAAATTGCGCATTGTGCAACCGCCGGCCAAGATCGATGCCACTAACGATATTGCCCCATTGATCCGAGCCGCCCATCTGCAGCACGCAACCGTAACGGCGATAAAGTTCGACGAAATCGTAGGCCTGCAGGATCATGTAGTTGAATTCGAGGAACGATAATTCCTGCTGACGCTCGAGCCGCAGCTTCACCGAATCGAAGGCCAGCATGCGGTTGATCGAAAAATGCCGGCCGACGTCGCGCAGTAAATCGATGTAGTTGAGCTTATTGAGCCAGTCGGCATTGTTGGCCATTATGGCGTCGTTCGCCGATTTTTTCGCGGGCCCGTCGCCAAAGCGCAAGAAGCGCGAGAAGATCGCGCGGATGCCTTTGAGATTGTCGTCGATGGCTTGGTCGGAAAGGAGCCGCCGGCTTTCGTCCTTGCCGGATGGATCGCCGACGCGCGTGGTGCCGCCGCCCATCAGGGCGATCGGACGGTGGCCGGTTTGCTGCAGCCAATACAACAACATGATCGGCAACAGCGAGCCGACATGCAGCGACGGCGCCGTGCAATCGAAGCCGATATAGCCGGTGACGGTCGATGAACTTGCCAGCGCGTCGAGCGCCTGCGGCTCGGAGACCTGCTGAATGAATCCTCGCGCGGCGAGCACGTTGAGAAAATCGGACTTGTAGGTGTTCATCGCGACCTTATTTGCGCATGATCTTATCCGAAAACCGGTACCCACTTTTCGGGATCGCGCGCCTTGCTATGCTGGGCGCTCTACGACGCGGTCATGCGGCGCGGCGGCGCGGCAGCGCCGGTTGTGTAACAGGTCCGCGATTTATGCAAAAGCCTCGATGCAAGCGTCTGTGATGCAAGAAGGCGCGTGATGTCCGAGCAAATGGCGCTCGATCTGCCGTCGCCGGCCCCTGGATCGGTGGGTGCTTCGGTCTTGGCGATCGGGCTGATGAGCGGAACCTCGCAGGACGGCGTCGATGTGGCGCTAATCGACAGCGACGGCGAGCGCATCGCGCAGCTCGGCGCCACGGCCTGCCGGCCCTATAGCAAAGCGGAACGCACGCTGTTGCGCCGCGCCACCGCCGCCGCCGCTAATCTCACCGAACGGACCGCGCGGCCCGACGTCATCGCTAAGGCCGAACGGCTCATCGACGATGCGCATGCCGAAGCGGTGGAATCGTTTCTGGCCGCTAACGGCTTGCAGCGCGGCGAGGTGGCGGTGATCGGCTTCCATGGCCAGACGCTGCTGCACCACCCGCAAGCGCGATTGACGCTGCAGATCGGCGATGGCGGCGCACTGGCGGCGCGGCTCGGCATTCCGGTGGTCTATGATTTTCGCGCCGCCGATGTGGCCGCGGGCGGGCAGGGCGCGCCGCTGGCGCCGGTCTTCCATCGGGCGCTGGTGCGGCGATTGCAGCATGCCTCACCGATCGCGGTGCTCAATCTGGGCGGCGTTGCCAACGCGACGTATATCGACGGCGAGCACTTGATCGCTTGCGACACCGGGCCGGGCAACGCTTTGCTCGACGATTTTCTGCGGCTGCGCAGCGGCGCGCCGCTCGATACCGACGGCCGCATTGCCGCAAGCGGCGCTATCGATGAAACGATGATCGAGCGTTTGCTGGCGCATCCGTTCTTCGCGCTCCCACCACCGAAATCGCTCGACCGCAACGCATTCCGCGGCTGGGTCGGCGATACGCTCGACGGCATCGACATTGAAAACGGCGCGGCGACACTGACCGCCCTGACGGCGGCGGCGGTGGCCCGCATCGTTCCGCAT
>DASZCJ010000443.1:0-2872 GCA_035943155.1 Xanthobacteraceae bacterium
GGGGAGGGTAGGGAGGGGGGTTCTAAAGGTTACCCCCCTCCCGGCTCACGGAGCTTGTCAACGGGTCCGGCCACTTCGGGCCGGAACCGTTGGTTCGCCGGCCTCCCCCACAAGGGGGGAGGCAACAACGACTCGTTGGCGCGAGTAAATTTTAAATGACAACGCTCTCATGAAATGGCCGGTGATCAAGCGTTCGATCGTGATCGCGGGACACCGCACCAGCGTCAGTCTCGAAGATGCGTTTTGGAAGGCGCTCAAGGAGATCGCAAAATCACGCCGCTGCAGCCTGGCCGATTTAATCGGCACGATCGACCAGCAGCGCCAAATTGGCAACCACATCGGCAATCTGTCCTCGGCGATCCGCGTCTTCGTGCTCGATCATTACCGCGGGCGCTAAGTTAAATTTACCTCCCCCTGGAGGGGGAGGTAGCGAGCGAGGCGGGTGAGGGGTTGCGCGTAGCGCGCGTCGATCACCCCTCACCCGGCTCGTAGCGTGCAATCGCGTGCCACTCGCCACCCTCTCCCGCAAGGGGAGAGGGAAGATCACAAACTAAAAATCTTGCCCGGATTCATAATATCCAGCGGATCGAGCGCGCGCTTGATCGCGCGCATCGCGGCGAGCGCCGGCTCGCCGTGCTCGGCGGGCAGATATTTCATCTTGCCCTGGCCAATACCGTGCTCGCCGGTGCAGGTGCCGTCCATCGCCAGCGCGCGGTCGACCAGGCGCTCTAAAAAAGCCTTGGCGCGCTCGACCTCGTCCGCGTCGGTGTGGTCGATCAGCAGCAGCATATGAAAATTGCCGTCGCCGACATGGCCGACGATCGGCGCCAATAGGCGGCTCTCTTTCACATCGCGCTGCGATTGCGTCACGCATTCCGCCAGGCGCGAGATCGGCACGCATACGTCGGTCGAGAGCGCCCGGACGCCCGGACGCAGCCCCATGACGGCCCAATACGCGTCATGCCGCGCCTGCCACAGCCGCGTGCGGTCCTCGGTGCGCGTCGCCCATTCGAACGGCCCGCCGCCGAGCTCGCGCGCGATTTCGCCGAAGCGCTGCGATTGTTCGGCGACGCTTTGCTCCCTGCCGTGAAACTCGACAAACAGCATCGGCGTTTCCGGCAGCGTCAGTTTGGAATAGGCGTTGCTGGCCTTCACCTGCATTTCGTCGAGGAGCTCGATGCGCGCGACCGGGATGCCGGACTGGATCGTCAGGATGGTCGCATTGCACGCCGCTTCGACACTCGGGAACGGACAGATGCCCGACGAAATCGCCTCGGGAATGCCGGCGAGCCGCAGCGTCAATTCGGTGATGATGCCGAGCGTGCCCTCCGAGCCGACCAACAGCCGGGTGAGATCGTAGCCGGCCGAGGATTTCTTGGCGCGGTGCCCGGTCGAGATCACTTCGCCATTGGCGAAGACGGCTTTGAGCGCCAGCACATTGTCCTTCATCGTCCCGTAGCGCACCGCATTGGTGCCGGAGGCGCGCGTTGCCGCCATGCCGCCGAGCGAAGCGTCGGCGCCGGGATCGATCGGAAAGAACACGCCCTGGTCGCGTAAGTGTTCGTTGAGCTGTTTGCGGGTGATGCCGGGCTCGACCACGCAGTCGAGATCTTCGGCACGCACGGCGAGCACGCGGTTCATGTCGCGGAAATCGAGGCAAATGCCGCCGCGCGGCGCGTTGAGCTGGCCTTCCAGCGAGGTGCCTTGGCCGAAGCCGATCACCGGCACGCGATGCGCCGCGCACAGCCGCACGATCTCCTGCACTTCTTCGGTCGACTGCGGAAACACCACCGCATCCGGCGGCTGATTGTCGATCCAGGTGGTGGTGTGGCCGTGCTGCTCGCGCACCGCTTGCGAGGTGACCAGGCGATTGCCGTAGCGCGCCGCCAGCGTCGCGATCACGGTCGCGGCGGCGTTGCGATCCGCTTTGCTGCGTTCCGGCGCGTCGACCAAAACCATTCTGCTTCCTTTAGCTTTCAATCAACGTGGCGGCGGTAGCCGGCTGGGTCAAGCGGCACATCGCGTGGCTGAACGCAGATGCGTCCCCCCAACCCCGGCTCATTTTCGCTAACGCGAAATTCGCCGACCCTCCCCACCGCGATGCGGGGGGAGGGAAAGCAGAGCACCGCGAGAGCGCGTTTCTATTCCCCTCCCGCCCGCGCGCGCAGCGCGTGGTGGGGAGGGGTCAGGGGTGGGGGGAGTTTTGAAATTCCGCGAAGCGGCGTGCCCTTGCCTGCGACGCGAGGAATCCGCCACAGTCGCTCGATGCTCGATCACCGCGAGTCCGAACCGGTCTTTTACGCGCCGTTTGTCTCGGCGCCGATGCGCGTCGAGCCGGCCTGGATCGACTATAACGGCCATCTCAACATGGCCTATTACAATGTGCTGTTCGATCGCGCGGTCGATGAAGTTTACGAACTCCTCGGCTGCGGCCTCGCTTACCTGAAGGAAACCCGTCACTCCTGCTTCACCGCCGAAGTGCATGTGCGCTATTTGCGCGAACTGCACGCCGGCGACGCGGTGCGCGTGACTTTCCAGCTGCTCGATTTCGACGCCAAGCGGCTGCACTATTTCGAAGCGCTGCGCCACGCCGACGAAAGTTGGTTGTCGGCGACTTCGGAGAACATGGCGCTGCACGTCGATATGGCGGCGCGAAAGACCGCGCCGTTTCCCGCGCCGATCGCGGCGCAGCTTGCCCGCATGAAGGCGGCGCATGCGACCCTGCCGGCTCCCGACGGCGTCGGCCGGCGCATCGCCATGCCGAGGAAGTAAGATGAAATCGCGCTCCTTAGCACTCCTTATTCCCTCCCCCCTTGTGGGGGAGGTCGATCCGCGAAAGCGGATCGGGAGGGGGGTGCTTTTTGGCGCCGCG
>DASZCJ010000444.1:0-2722 GCA_035943155.1 Xanthobacteraceae bacterium
CTACGGGGGAACGGCCGGGGCGGTCCGAACCAGGAATATGCGCTGGCACTCGCCATCCATCTCGCCGGCGCCCGGGGGGTTGCCGCACTCGCCGCCGATACCGATGGAACCGATGGCGGTCGGGGCCAGCCCGATGACCCCGCCGGCGCCTTTGTCGACGATACGACGGTGGCGCGGGCCGAAGCGCTCGGCCTCGTTCCCGCCGCCTTTCTCACGGACAACGATTCCACGGGGTTTTTCAATGGCATCGGCGACCTATTCACGCCCGGGCCGACGTTCACCAACGTCACCGACTTCCGCGCCATCGTCGTTGACAGGCCCGCCGATTGAAAACGATTCTGCGTCATAATGAGCCGAGCAAACCTGTCAAAAAAATTTGCAAAAAAATTTGGCGGCACGCTGCTGGCGAGCCTGTTCGCTGCTTTGCCCCTGACTATTTCCTCAGTGAGCCCGGCCGCGGCCGATTTCCGGCTGTGCAACAACACATCGAGCCGCGTCGGCATTGCCATTGGCTACAAAGATGCCGACGGTTGGACTACGGAGGGCTGGTGGAACTTGCCGGCGCGGACCTGTGAAACCGTGCTGAAAGGCAATCTGGTTGCTCGTTTTTATTATGTCTACGCTATCGATTACGATCGCGGCGGCGAATGGATGGGACAGGCTTATATGTGTACCCGCGACAAGGAATTCACGATCCGCGGCATCGGCGACTGCTTGGCACGCGGTTATGATCGCACCGGATTTTTTGAAGTCGATACCGGCGAGCAGCGAACCTGGACCGTGCAGTTGACCGAATCGAGCGAACAGCCCGTGCAAAAACCTTTAGCACCTGGAGGCCCGGTGAGCGGCAATCCTGGTCCGGTTCCGGGCGCGCTTCCTGGCGCGCCTTCGCCCCTCGGAACGCCGGCGATTGCACTGCCGCCCGGCCGCGGTTCCACGCCAGGCCCCTCGGCGCCATCGGGAGGGCGGACCCAATGAGGCGGCAACGCCGCACCAAGGTCGTTGCCACGCTCGGCCCGGCCTCTTCGGATCGCGTCACGATCGACCGCTTGTTTCAAGCCGGGGCTGACGTGTTTCGCATCAATATGAGTCACACCAATCCCGAACGCATGCGGGAGGTGGTGACGATCATCCGCGCGATCGAAGCCGAATACAGCCGCCCGATCGGCGTGTTGGTCGATTTGCAAGGCCCGAAGTTACGGGTCGGCATCTTCAAGGACGGCGCGGCGAACATCGATACCGGGCAAGATTTCACGTTCGACGGCAATCCGGCGCCAGGCGACGCCAGCCGCGTGCAGCTTGCACATCCTGAAATCTTCGCCGCGATCAAACCGGGCGATACACTTCTCGTCGACGACGGCAAGCTACGGCTCAAGGCGATAGAGGTTGCCGACCAACGAATCGTGAGCCGGGTCGAAGTCGGCGGTAAAGTTTCCAACCGCAAAGGCGTCAGCCTGCCTGACACGGTCGTGCCGCTGGCGGCGCTGGCGGCGAAAGACCTTGCTGATCTGGAGGCCGCGCTCGATGCCGGCGTCGATTGGATCGCTCTGTCGTTCATCCAGCGCCCGGAGGACATCGCCGAAGCGAAAAAGCTGACGCGCGGCCGCGCCGCGGTGATGGCCAAGATCGAGAAGCCGCAAGCAGTGACGCGGCTCGGTGAAATTCTCGAAATCGCAGACGCGTTGATGGTGGCGCGCGGCGATCTCGGGGTCGAAATGCCGCTTGAGCGCGTGCCCGGCGTGCAGAAGCAGATGACGCGCGCCTGCCGCTGCGCCGGCAAGCCGATCGTGGTCGCCACACAGATGCTGGAATCGATGATCGCGAGCCCGGTGCCGACGCGCGCCGAGGTTTCCGACGTCGCCACCGCGATCTTCGACGGCGCCGACGCGGTCATGCTGTCGGCGGAATCGGCATCGGGACAATATCCAATCGAGGCGGTCGCAACCATGAACCGCATCGCCGAGGAGGTCGAGGACGACAACGCCTATCTGCCGTCACTGCACGCGCTGCACACCGAGCCGGAGCGAACCGGCGCCGACGCGATTGCCGCTGCCGCACGGCAGGTTGCCGAGACGCTCGATCTGTCGGCCATCGTGTGCTGGACCTCTTCGGGCTCGACCGGTTTGCGAGTCTCGCGCGAACGGCCGAAGTGCCCGATTGTCGCCATTTCGCCGATCAATGCCGCAGGGCGGAAATTATCGGTGGTCTGGGGCATCCATTGCGTCATCGACGAAGACGCGCGCGATCAAACCGACATGGTCGAGCGCGCCTGCCGCATCGCGTTGAAGGAGCGGTTTGCCGAGCCCGGTCAGCGCATCATCGTGGTTGCCGGCCTGCCGCTCGGCACCCCGGGCGCCACCAATTTCATGCGCATCGCCTATATCGCCGACGAGCATGCAAATAAATAATCGCTTGCGTGTCACTGAGCCGCGATCAGCTCCACTGGCAGGCTGGCAAACTGCCGCAGGCTGTTGCTGAGCTTGCGCTGCGGTTCGCCGACGATGTCGATGCGCTCAACCCGCGCGGCGAGCGCCATCATGAGCATCTCGGCCTCGAGGCGCGCCAGCATCTGACCGACGCACAAATGAATGCCGGCGCCGAAGGCAACATGGCCGGCGGCCCGGCGGTTGACGTCGAAGCGCTCAGGTTCGTCCCAGCGGCGCGGATCGCGGTTAGCGGAGGCCAGGAACAGCAATACCTTCGCGTCCTGCGAGATTTCGAC
>DASZCJ010000445.1:0-8232 GCA_035943155.1 Xanthobacteraceae bacterium
GTGCGGATCAGATATTACGCCCGACGCCACGCGTCGGCAGGTAGTGCAGGACGCGGCGTTCGACCAAGATCACGATGAAATAGGCGATACCGCCGACCAGCGTCAGCATCACGATCGAAACGAAGACCAGCGGCGTATTGGCCTGGCCTTCGCCGAAGGTCAGCAGATAACCGAGCCCGAGATTGCCGCCGACCAGTTCGCCGACGATCACGCCAACCACCGCAAGCGTCGACCCGATGCGCAAGCCGGCAAACATCGGCGGCATCGAGCTCGGGAATTCGATTCGCCAGAAAATCTGCGCGCGCGACGCCTTGAACGAACGTGCCAGATTGATCAGGTCCGGATCGACATTGCGCACCGCGGTCAAGACATTGACCATCACCGGAAAGAACACGATGAGAATAGCGACCAATATCTTCGGATAAACAGTGAAGCCCATCCACAGAATAAACAGCGGCGCGAATGCCACCTTAGGTGCGATCTGTAGCGCCAGAATGTAAGGCGACAATGCAAGTTCTGCAGTCGGCGACATGCCGAGCAGGTATCCGACCATCGCCCCGAGCAAACTGCCGAGCATAAAACCGGCCAACACCTCGGCAACGGTGACACCGGTATGGAGCGGCAGATGATAAACCTGCCAGGCGCGGACGAACTCGGCGGCGACGCTGGATAAAGGCGGCACGATAAACGAAGGCACGCCAAGGAGCCCCGGTCCCCACTGCCACGCCGCCAAAAACACCACCAGCAAGGCGATGCTAGCGATGGTTCCTCTGCGGACGAGCGCGGCACGCGCGCCATTTATCATGACGCACCCTCGCCTTCGCGCTCCAGCGCAACATGCGCGATGTCGAGACGGTCCATCAATTGCGCCACGTAGTCGTTGAACTTTACGTCACGCCGACGCGCGATTGGATTGTCCCGCTGCGGCATCTCGATTTTGATTTCATCGATGATGGTGCCCGGCCGCCGGCTCATCACCAGCACACGGTCCGACAAGGTTACCGCTTCCGCCAGATCGTGGGTGATGAGGAGCGCCGTCTTGTTCGCCTGTTTGAGCGTTTGCGCGAGATCGCCCTGCAAGACCATCCGGGTCTGGGCGTCGACCGCAGAGAACGGTTCATCGAGCAGCAAAACGTGCGGATCGACCGCCAGCGTACGCGCCAGTGCCACGCGCTGGCGCATGCCGCCGGACAACTGGTGCGGATAATGGCTGGAAAACTCCGCGAGCTTGAAATTTGCCAAGAGGGCCGCGGCGCGGCGCTTGCATTCCTTTAGCGGCAGACCCTGAATTTCGACGCCGAAGGTCACATTCTCGACCACGGTACGCCATGGCAGGAGGAGGTCTTTCTGCAGCATGAAGGCGACCTGCGCATTTGGCCCGGCGATGCGATCGCCATCGACAAAGGCCGAGCCTTCGCTCGGCGGAGTGAGGCCGGAGCCGATATTGAGGAGCGTGCTCTTGCCGCAGCCGGTCGGGCCGATCAGCGAGACGACTTCCTTATCTTGAACGGAAAAGCTTACCCCACGGATAGCCGTTAAGGCGCCCGCGCCATTGGAATCCGCGAAACGCATCGTCACGTTGCGGTATTCGAGGCGGACGACCGACATGTCAAATCATCGCATGGGCTAAGCGAGCGTCGGGCCTTTATGTTTGAACGATTGGCTTTACGTGTTCTCGCTCGGAGAATTCAACTATACTGGAAAATTGCTGGATCGCGAGAGGCAAGGTTGTGCGGCTGCGGCCTCGCAGCCACGCAAGCGCATAAGGAGCCGACATGTTCGTTCGTCCGAGCCGATACTGGATCAAGCGCGCGGTATGGGCCGCGGCTGCCTTCGCGCTGTGCGTCGGCATCTTGACTGACGCCGAACCGGCCCGCGCCGACGAGAAAATTACCTATCTATTCCCAGCACCACCGATTCTACCGGCATTCGGCCCAATCCAGATTGCCAAGGGCAAAGGCTATTTCTCGCAGGCCGGTCTTGATGTGACATACGCGGTCGGCCGCGGCGGCGTGGATGTGGCCAAGGAAGTCGGCGCCGGCAATGTGCCGCTCGGCGGCATTGTCGCGGACGCGCCCATCGTGGTCCGCCAGAACGGCGTGCCGGTGAAGGTCGTCGCGCTGTTCGGCGGCAAAGGGTTTATGCAGCTCGTGGTCCGCGCAGATTCCGGCATTCAGAAGCCGGCCGATCTGAAAGGCAAGACCATCACCGTCATGTCGTATCAAGACACCACGTTCTATGCGCTGCTCGGATTATTGGCGAGCGCGGGACTCACGCAGAGCGACGTCGACATTCAAGCGGCGGGCCCAGTGGGCGTGTGGCAACTGGTAGCTTCGGGAAAATCGGTTGGCATGGCCGGAGTACCGGACTGGATTCCGCCGGTTGAAGCGGCGGGCGTGGCAATCAAGGTGCTACCGACCGATGAGTTCTTTCCACACATGGCGCAGGCGATCGCGGCGTCAGATCAGATCATCAAGGACAAGCCGGAATTGGTGCGCAGCTTCGTCAAAGCCGCGCTGCACGGCATGAAGGACATCATGGACGATCCTGACAAGTCGGCAGCCGATTTCGTCAAGTTCGTGCCGGAGTGGGCCGGCAAGGAAAATCAGGTCAAGGAAGCGTTCGCCTATTACGACAAGCTCGTCTATCCCGGACAAAAGGTGCTTGGCGCAGTCGATCCCGAGCGAATGGCGAAATTGCAAGAATTTTATCTGGCTAAAGGCATCATTCAGAAAAAGACGCCGGTCGACGAGCTATTCACCAATCAATTCGTGCAATAGGCGCGCATCACTTCCGGTAACCGTCGGTACCTTCCCAGCCGCGCCTGGAAATATCGAAGATCACGCCGTCGGGATCTTTGAACTTGCGCTCGAAATTGCCGTGCCGCTCCTCGCCGAGATCGAAGAAGAATTTCCCGCCATTGGCTTCGATGCGCCGTTGCGCCTCGGCGAGATCGTCGACTTGAAAGCCAAAATGGTGGGCGCCGACATAGCCGGTTGGGTTTTTCAGATCGGAGGCCTTGCTGCCTGCCGCACCGGTGAAATTGAGCAAGGCGAGATTGATCACGCCGTCGCTCATGTAAATCGCCGAGCCGATGTCGAGATCCTCGCGCCCGATCCGTTTGAGCTCGAACACGTTCTCATAGAATTTCGCTGCCTTTTCGAGGTCCTTCACGCAGACGGCAAAATGGCGCAACCGGGCCATAAAGCACTCCCTGACTCGCAACGTGCGTTTCGCCCATAGATCATAGGGCAATGACTTGCTTGCGTCATCCCAAGATGCAAGCAAAGCTATTCCACTGCAACATTTGAAGCTGATGAAGTTCAAATCCGCACAAGTTGATTCAGCCGGAATCTCCGCATGAACAAACGCCACGCCGAGATCGCCGGCGCCGGATTTGCCGGGCTTACCGCAGCCTGTGCTCTAGCACAGCGCGGTTGGACTGTACGCGTGCATGAGCGCGCCGACCGCCTGCGCACCACTGGCGCCGGCATTTACATCTATGAGAACGGCTTGCGCGTTCTTGAAGCCGTCGGCGCCTATGCGACCGCCGTCAAAGGCGCGCCATTCGCCCATACTCGCGAAGTGCGCGACGGCAGCGGCCGGCTGATCGCGGTGCATAGCTGGAAGGGCAGCCGAGTCTTCAGCATTGTGCGCCAGAACGTCATCAATGCGCTGGCCGCGGCGGCGCAAAGCGCCGGAGCCGAGATCGTGACAAATTCGACGGCCGACGGCGCGACGCCCGAGGGCGAACTCGTCCTCGTCGATGGCTCAAGGCACAAAGCCGATCTGATCGTCGCCGCCGATGGCAGCAATTCGCGGCTGCGCGATTCGCTCGCACTGCTCGCAAAGCGCAAATATCTGGTCGATGGTTGCACGCGCTTGTTGATGGACAAAACTGCGGCGGAGCGCGCGGGCGGCGACGGCAAGACCATCGAATATTGGTCGGGCACGCGGCGTATTCTCTACACGCCATGCAGCGAAGATGACATCTACATCGCGCTGACGATGCTCGATACTGACGAAATCGCCAAGGCGGTGCCGGTCCGCAAAGACGATTGGAAGCGTTGGTTTCCGCCGCTGGAGGCGCTGATCGAGCGCATCGGTGTGCAAGGACGCTACGACCGTTTCGAGCTTATCAAGCTCAAAAGCTGGTCCGCTGGACGCGTCGCTATTGTTGGCGATGCCGCGCATGCGTTACCGCCAAATATCGGCCAGGGCGGCGGCTGCGCCATGATGAATGCGCTGTCGCTCGCGGTTTACTTACAGCGCGATAGCGACATTGCCGCGGCGCTCGAAACCTGGGAGCGCAATGAGCGCCCGCTCACCGACCACACGCAGCGGATTTCCTATATTCTCGGCCTGCCGACCACCTGGCCGTCGGCTCTGCGCGCAGCCGCGCTCGGCCTGGCCGGCCGCTCCAAGTGGCTCACCGCGCAACGCACGCGCACGGCCTTGCACCGGCCGACGGGGACATGACCCTCGCCGGCGGTAGGTGGACAAACGTTTCAAAACGGAATGGTGATGCCGTCGAGCGGCGCATCGCAATTGACGAGAGCGACCCGCTTCCAGGCGATCATGATCCGCCCGTCCGACTGCACCAGCCGATGCAGCGCCGTGCCGGCGAAAATACGCTGCTGTTCGCGCCGGTATTCGATCATCATGAACTTTGAGCGCACCGTACAAGAGGTGCGGTCGTTCGCCTCGATCGTGACATTGGCGACGATACGGCTGGTGCGCGAGCGCGGCTCTTGCGAATACATGCGTGGGCTGGCGAGCCGCCGTACCCGCGTTTCGAGCAGGCGGCGATCGTCATAAATCAACGAGACGGTCTGCTGCGGGTCCGGCTGATCGGGTTGGCTCGGCACCCAATACCAGCCATCCGCGGTGAACAGCGCGAGCCAGTCGTCGAACTTGCCCTCGTCGAGGAGCCGCGCTTCGTGGACGAGGAATTGCTCGCAGCGATGGAGATCGAGCGCAGGCGGCAGCGGCGGCGCAGTGCGTGGCCGTGGCGCAATCGGCCGGCGCGCACGGATCGCAGGTGAGCGCGGCGGGCGTTTGGGCTTTCGCGCCATTGGCCCTAGTTCACGATCCGGCCAAGTTGAAGCATCGTGTGTCCCCCATAAGATTGTTTTCGGGCATGCGCTAGGACGCCGCGCGCATTTCGGTGCATCCGTTGCTCATGTAGCGCAGCCAAGCATCGAACATGTTGCGAATGTAGACTTCGCTGGTCGAGTTCTTGCCACGCCTGCCGCCGTGCGCGTCGGCAAGGTCGCTTTGCAGCCCGCGGCCGATCTCGATCCATTCCGCGCCTTCGCTCGACAAGCCCATGTCGATGCGATTGTAGATTTCGAGATCGTCGGTGAGCACGAGCGAGCCGGTGCCATTCACCGTATTGGCGAAGCTGATCGTGTTGCGGAATATCTGCTCCGGCGCGCCCTTAAGCCGGAAGTTATAGGTGTGGACGACCGTGCGATTCACGGCGACGGGATGCACGACGCGCAATTGCTGGAACTGGCTCATGAACGACAGGTTCGGGTAGACATTGCTGTTCCAGCGCCGCACTTCGATCACGCGGCGGGTTTCCAGTTTGCCCTTCTTTTTCTCCATCGCGGCGATGTAGTCACGGAACGCCGGATCTTTCAGCGCCGCAACGAGCTTGGCGTCATCGTGATAGTCGCCGAGATAGGAATGGCCGTTGGGATAAGTCCAGATACCGACCTGAGATTCCCAAAAGCTGTATGGCGCGCCGTTCTGGCGCATCTGCCGAAGCGCGATTTCGCCCGAACCGTCGGAATAGACTTCGTCCGATTGCCGCTGCGCCGCGTCGATCGACGAGCGATGAGTAAACCAGGGATGCGCGGCGTCGCAGAGATTTTCAAGATAGAGTTTCCAGTTGCCGTCATAAGCATGTTTGAACATGCCGCCCGCAACCTCGATCTCGCCGTCGGGCGCGCGATCGATCATGTCGTCCAATGATGTCGTCATAAAACCTAGAAAATCCTCAAGACTCGGGCCCTCAAGCGCCTCGCTGGCGAAAACAAAGCCGCGATAGCTCTTCACCCGCGCGGCCCGCACCATCGCGGTCTTGGAATTGTTCGGATCGAAGTCGCGCGGATAACCATGCTGCAGCGGCACTGCCTTCAGCCGACCGTCGAGATGATAGGTCCAGCCGTGATAGCAGCACTGGAATTCCTCGGTATTGCCCTTGTCGTTGGCGACCACGAGCGAGCCGCGATGCGCGCATTGGTTATGGATGACGCGGATTTCGCCCTCGGCGTCGCGCACCAGCACGACCGGCTTGCGGCCGATGAACGTGCGGACGTAATCGCCCGGATGTTTCACTTGGCTTTCGTGGCCGACGTAAATCCAAGCCGTCCCGAATATCCGCTCCATTTCGAGTTCGAAGATCGCCGGATCGCTGTAAAGCCGGCGATGCACCCGGCCGGGTTGCACGAGCGAGTCGAATGTTTCGGTAGAGGCCATCATGCGATCCTAGAAATAAGCGCCAGCGGGCCGCCAATCACTTTGCCTAAGCCTCGCTGCCCTGCCGGCGAAGGCAAGGCTACCAGCAGTACGACGTTGCAAGTCAAGCATTTTTCCGGCAAACGCGCATCGCCGAAGACGTCGCCGAGATATGCCGTGGATTGTCGGGCGGGCTTTCCGATGGTGTGGGAATTTCTTTGCCGCTAGGCTGTTTGTCATCGGGGAGCCGGTCCTCGGAGGCCTGGCTATGGGTGTGACGTCGGTGGGCAAAACGTCTGTTGGCAAAACGTCTGGGGCCAAAACGTCTGTGGCCAAAACGTTCGCCAAGCGACCGCTGCGGCAGCGCATTATTGCGCTCGCCGCCGCCTATGCGATTGCGCTTGCAGGCCTGATCGCGAGCTTCGGCGCCGCCCAGGCGGCAGCCGATGCCGTCACGCAGCCCGACGCCGTTATCTGTCATGCCAGCGCCGCCGAAGGGCCGGCGCGGGCCTTCGATGGCAGCAACGGCAAAACCTGTGTGGACTGCTGCATTGACTGCCTGACCGCGGTGCCAGCCGCAGTGCCGCCGGCCGTGTCGGCAGTGATCATCCGGCACGTCACGCTCACAAAGCTCGAACCCGTCGCGCATCGCGTCCTGATCGCCAGCGCCGCATCAAGCGCGCATCGCTCGCGAGGTCCTCCACTGGCGCCGTGAGAACCGACGGCCGCACGCGGCCGCCTTATTGTTTCACGCGCTAATGGAGAGTTTTCATGTTTCGCCGTTCGGGCTATTCGCGTTCATTCGCGATTGCGCTCATTTTCGTCGCACTGTCGGCCGTCGAGGCCATGGCGCACTGTTTCGTCGGGGCGCGATTCCTGCCCGCGACGCTTGCGACCGACGACCCTTGCGTCGCCGACGAAATCTCGCTGCCGACCGTGTCCTGGTCCAAAACCGCCGACATGCCACCGGCAACGGAGTGGGATGTCTCGGTAGACTTTGCCAAACGCATCACCGAGGATTTCGGAATCTCGATTGGCCAGACATGGACGCAAATCCACCAACCTGGCGGATTTACCGCGGCGGATTTCGGAAATCTCGAAACCACCGCGCAGTATCAACTGCTCAAAAACAGTGAGCACGAATTGGCCCTGCTTCTTGGCCTGATCGTTGAATGGGACGGCACCGGCGCCGTCATTTCCGGTTTGGCCGACCCATGGTCGACGCTCACGCCGACTTTCTATTTCGGCAAAGGCTTAGGCGACCTGCCGGACTCTTTCGGATGGTGGCGCGCCTTCGCTGTTACCGGGCAGATCGGCTACCAGATTCCGACCCGCTCTTTCGACATCGTGGCCGGCACGCCCATTCCGCAGGTGCTGGTTTATGGTGGATCGATTCAGTACAGCATGCCCTATCTGAAATCGGAAATTCGCGACTATCAGCTGCCCGATTTCATCAATCACCTGATTCCGATCGTCGAGGTACAACTGGCAACGCCGGTTGCGAATAATTATGGCAGCAGCGCTCTCACGACCGGAACGATCAATCCGGGCGTGATCTGGGTCGGCAGCTACTTTCAGGTCGGGCTCGAAGCTGTCGTTCCGGTCAACGCCGAAAGCGGACATGGCATCGGTGTTCTCGGCCAGCTGCATCTTTATCTCGACGATATTTTTCCAAATAGCATCATCGGTCGACCGCTGCTTGGCGGCAGCTCGACTCCTCCGCAACAGCTCAAATTTTGAGGCACCACGATGCGCATACCTATTGTC
>DASZCJ010000446.1:0-1682 GCA_035943155.1 Xanthobacteraceae bacterium
TGCAGAAGCTGCACGGTGGCGTCGCCCAGCCCGCGCTTGGGCACATTGACGATGCGCTCGAAGGCGAGATCGTCGGCCGGCGAATTGACCACGCGCAGATAAGCCAACGCATCGCGGATTTCGGCGCGCTCATAGAACCGCGGGCCGCCGATGACGCGATATGGCAGACCGAGCGTGACGAAGCGGTCTTCGAATTCGCGCATCTGGAACGAGGCGCGCACCAGGATGGCGATCTCGTCGAGCGGGTGGTTTTGGCGCTGCAGTTCCTCGATCTCGTCGCCGATGGCGCGGGCTTCCTCCTCGGAATCCCAGGCGCCGGTGACTGCGACCTTCTCGCCAAGCTCGTCCTCGGTGCGCAGCGTCTTGCCGAGGCGGCCTTCGTTATGCGCGATCAGGTGCGAGGCGGCGGCGAGGATATGGCCGGTGGAGCGGTAATTGCGTTCCAGCCGGATCACGGTGGCGCCGGGAAAATCGTGCTCGAAGCGCAGGATGTTGTCGACCTCGGCGCCGCGCCAGCCGTAGATCGACTGATCGTCGTCGCCGACGCAGCAGATGTTTTTACTTCCCTCTCCCCCTGCGGGAGAGGAAAGAGGCGCGCTCTGCGTCATCGCACTTGATTGCCCCGCCCGCTGCGCCAACAGCCGCAGCCAGAGATACTGCGCGACATTGGTGTCCTGATATTCATCGACCAGAATGAATTTGAACCGCGACTGATATTGCCGCAGCACTTCGGGCTGCTCGCGGAACAGCCGGATATTTTCTAAAAGCAGATCGCCGAAATCGGCAGCGTTGAGGATTTTCAACCGCTCCTGATACGCCTTGTAGAGCTTGAGCCCCTTGCCGTTGGCGAACACCGCCGCTTCGCCACCCGGCACCTGTTCGGGCGTGAGCCCACGGTTCTTCCAGCCGTCCATCAGCATCGCCATAACGCGCGCCGGCCAGCGCTTCTCGTCGATGTTCTCGGCCTCGAGCAGCTGCTTGATCAGCCGGATCTGGTCGTCGACGTCGAGAATGGTGAAATCCGGCTTGAGCCCGACCAGCTCGGCATGGCGGCGCAGGATTTTCACGCCGATCGAATGAAAGGTGCCGAGCCACGGCATGCCTTCGACCACGCCGCCGACGATCTCGCCGACGCGGGCTTTCATTTCGCGCGCCGCCTTGTTGGTGAAGGTGACGGCGAGGATTTCGCTCGGCCGGGCGCGGCCGGTGGCGAGGATATGGGCGATGCGCACGGTCAGCACGCGGGTCTTGCCGGTGCCGGCGCCGGCCAGCACCAGGACCGGGCCGTCGAGGGTTTCGACCGCAAGCCGTTGTTCCGGGTTCAAGCCGCCGAGATAGGGCGCCGGCGCCGCCGCAGCCTGGGCGCGCGCGGCGATGCCGCCGGGCGACGGTCCGGGCGGATCGGCCGGTGCGAATGGGCGCTTGAAGGGTTCAGGCACCCGACGCGTTCCTTGCGCTGGATGGGGTGATTCTCACGCGCTGAAGATGGCATCTAGAAAGGGCTTTTACGAGGCTTTGCACATTCGGTGCGCCTCGTTTCACTACAATCAAGGAGCCCGCATTAGGCAGATTCTATTCCCTCCCCCCTTGAGGGGGAGGGTTAGGGAGGGGGGTCTTCTTTGTGTTCACAGAGAAAGAGTACCCCCCTCCCGATCCGCTTCGTGGATCGACCTCCCCCTCAA
>DASZCJ010000447.1:0-5837 GCA_035943155.1 Xanthobacteraceae bacterium
GTGCGCGGCCGGCTCATTCACGATATCGGCGCCTATGCGCTGCAAGACGTGAACATTCCGTACAATTCTGCGACCACGCTCACCGGCCCGTATATTGTGCCGGCGCTGGCGATTGAAGTGGCCGCTGTACACACCAACAAAGCGCCGGTTTCGTCGGTGCGCGGCGCCGGCTACCCGCAAGCCGCCTTCGCGATGGAGCGCCTGATGGATGGATTGGCGCGAACGCTCGGGCTCGATCGCGCGGAATTGCGCCGCCGCAACCTCATCCCGGCGGAAAAGATGCCGTATCTGAAACCGCTGAAGGCCCGTTCCGGCGAGCAGGTGCAATATGACAGTGGCGATTATCCTGGCTGTCAGGCCGAAATTCTCCGCGCCGTGCAGTGGCAAGACTTTCCGCACCGTCAAGCCGCCGCGCGCGCCGAAGGCCGCTACATTGGCGTCGGCTTGGCGCACGGCATGAAGGGCACCGGGCGCGGGCCGTTCGAATTCGGCAATGTCCGGGTGTCGCCGACAGGCCAGATCACGGTATCGACCGGCGCTGCGCCAATGGGGCAGGGACTGTGCACCGCTCTGGCGCAGATCTGCGCCGATGCGTTCGGAGTGCGCGCGCACGATGTCACGGTAATTGCCGGCGACACCGCAGCGGCACCGCTCGGCCTCGGCGGCTTTGCCAGCCGGCAGACAGTCACGGCTGGCTCGTCGGTGAAGATTGCGGCAGACGCAGTCGCTGATAAAGCGCGCAAGCTCGCCAGCCATATGCTGGAAGTAGCGGAAGAGGACCTCGAAATCGTCAACGGTGAAGTCCGTGTCGTCGGCGCGCCGCAGCTTGCAGTCAAGCTTGGCGAATTGGCGCGCGTACTCAAGGGCGCGCCGGGTTATCCCTTTCCCAAGGATATCGAGCCGGGGCTCGAAGCCAGCGCGACTTTTCGTATCGATCAGCTCGCTTATTCCAACGCCTGCCACTGTGTTGAAGTGGAGGTCGACATTGAAACCGGGGGCGTGCGCATCTTGCGCTATATCGCCATACAGGATGCCGGCCGCCGCATCAATCCGATGATCGTCGAAGGTCAGGTGCACGGCGGCATCGCGCACGGCATCGGCAATGCAATCTTTGAATGGATGGGCTATGACGAGGCCGGTCAGCCTGTCACCACGACCTTTGCCGATTATCTCATGCCGGGCGCGAGAGACGTGCCGAAACTGGAAACGCTCTATAAGGAGTCGCCGTCGCCGCATAATCCACTTGGCGTCAAAGGGGTCGGCGAAGTGGGCGTCATTCCGGCCGCCGCGGCGATCGCATCGGCGATCGAGGATGCGCTTTCGCCGTTCGGCGTGCGCATCGCGCAAATGCCGATCACGCCGCCCAAGCTTGTCGAGCTGATCCGCAAGGCCAGGATCGGATCAAAAGGTGCGACAGGATAAACTTTTGACGCGTTCCATCTGGGAGAGCAAACTTGCTTCCGCTTGAGGAGAAGCTGATGACTCGGTTGAAATGTGCGACGCGCCTGCTGCTGTGGGCCACATTGTTGTTGCCGCTTCCTGCGCCAGTGCACGCCGAGACACCCTTTCCGTCGCGGCCCATCCACTTGATCATGCCCTATGCTCCGGGTGGCATCGTCGATTTTGCCGGCCGCGTGCTGGCACAGAAGCTTGGCGAGGTTTTGGGACAGCCGGTCGTGGCGGAGAACCGTCCAGGCGCCGGCGGCATCGTCGGGGTCGAATACGTCGCACATTCGGCGCCAGACGGCTACGATCTGGTCATCATGGATCCCGCATACGTCATCAATCCGACGCTGCAGAAGTCTATGCCCTACGACATTTTCAAGAACCTGGTGACGGTTTCGATCGTCAATTCGTCTCCCGAAGTTCTTGTGGTTGCGCCGCAGCTCGGTATCAAAACCTACGCCGAACTCGTCGCCTACGGCAAAGCCAATCCCGGCAAACTCAACTATGCTTCGGCGGGCGTCGGCACGACGCCGCATCTTGCTGCCGCGATGTGGGCGCTGCGCAGCGGCATCGATGCGGTGCATGTGCCCTATAAGGGCGTTGGTCCGTCTTACGTCGATCTGGTCGGCGGCAAAGTGCAAATGCTGTTTTCCAGCATTGCCGGCGCGCTGCCGTTCACCAGTAAGGGCAGCGTCACTGCGCTCGCCACCACCGGAAGCGAACGCTCGCCAGTCTATCCCGATCTGCCGACCGTCTCAGAGGCGGGGCTGCCTGGTTACGTCGTCGATCTCTGGCTCGGCGTCTATACGCCGGCTGCCGTACCGCCCGAAGTGCTTGCTAAGCTCAATGCTGGCATCGCCAAGGCACTCAAGGATGATCAGCTTAAGGCCTCGTTCGCGACGTTTGGCCTGACGCCGCGCGGTACGACGCTCGCCGAGGGCGCCGCCTTCACCAGATCCGAATACGAGAAGTGGAAAAAGGTCATCGACGATGGGCACATCACGCTGGACTGATTCAGGTGATGAAAGCAACCTTTCGCTGGGTGATGTAGGACGATGAATTCTGCCGCGAATTCTTCCGCCGATCCGTCGACCAATCCTTGGCCGACGGAATTGCGCCTGCGCAAGGGTCGCAAAACTTTGACCGTGGTGTTTGACGACGGAGAAACTTTCGATCTTCCGGCCGAATATTTGCGTGTGTGCAGTCCAAGCGCTGAGGTTCAGGGCCATTCGCCGAGCGAGCGGCGAACCGTTGGCGGAAAGCAGAATGTAGAAATTTTGGAAGTGCATCCAGTCGGCAATTATGCGGTGCGGCTCGTGTTCGACGACATGCACTCGACCGGAATTTTCAGCTGGGATTATCTGTTCGAGCTCGGCCGCAATCGCGAGGACAATTGGCGCCGCTATCTTGCTGATCTTGCGGCCAAGAATCTATCCCGCGCTCCGCCAACCCACTGATGAGGCGCTCGCAGTGCAGTCTCGATCATCGCGATCACGGATGGCGGGCCGCGCGCAGTCGACAGAACGACAATTTAAAGACTACGTTTACCATCCGCATGGACGAGGGCCGTGAACTGGGTTCGCAGACGGCTGCCGTGCGGCGCGTCAACCATCGGTCAACTTCAGCTTGGCATCATGGCGGCAGTGTCGGGGTGGGGCATTTTGATGGGGCGCCAACCGACATGAGAACGGCCTTGGTCCCGCTCCCTCGGGCTAAGGCCGTTCGATTTTTGAGCAGCGTGCCGGACATTTGAGATTGCCGCCCGCTGGCGACGTCGCTCCGAAATGAATTTTTTGCATCCATAGTTGATGAAACGTTTCGCACGCCGAACTCGAGCTTCGCGACCATCATCGCTGGCGAAACGAGGGCGGCTGTATTTCCCTGAAATGAAAATGCTAAGATGACGGTGGGCAGCGCAAACAATGCTGCCATTAAGGGAGGGAATTCCATGACGTCGCGTATGTTCACAGCAATTGCGCTCGCGGCCGGTGTGTTCGTGGCCGGCGCGGCCTAGGCCCAGCAGCAGCCCGCAGCACCAGCGGCACCGCCTAATTTGGACGCCGTGCCAGACAAAATGCCGTTCGCGACGCCATATGGGACCCCGATTACGATGGAGCGGGCGCAAGCAGCGATCCAGGCGGCGGTCGCCGAAGCCAATAAGCGCGGCTGGGCATTGAACATCACCGTGGTCGATCCCAACGGCGATCTCGTTACCTTCGCGCGCATGGATGGGGTGCAACTTGCCTCGATCGCCATTTCCCAGCACAAAGCCCGCGCCGCCGCTCGTTATCGGCGGCCAACGCACGCATTCGAAGATGGCGTGCAAAAAGCCGGCTTGCATTACCTGCTGACGCTGGATGACATGATTGCGTCGCGTGGCGGCATCCCGTTGATCGAAGGTGGCAAGCTGATTGGTGCGGTCGGTTGCTCCGGCGGCACCGGTTCTCAGGACGAGGTGGTCTGCACCGCAGGCGCCAATACGATCAACAAATAACGTCGGCGCGGTATCTCGCGTCGCACCTTAGGGCCAATTCTGCGAGGGCGGCACCAAAATGCCGCCCTCGTTGCGTCATAGAAATCAGTTATCAATATTGGATCGACCGGAATATTCGCCGCCAGGGGAGCGCGATACATGACTGCTCGGATCTGTGGCTGGCGGCCCTATTTGCGCGTCGCGGTACTTACCGGTTTGCTCGCGGCGCTCTGGATTTCTCCGGCCGCCAGCCAAACCACTCAACCGGACCTTGCGCCGACGCCATCCGATCTGACTGCCGCGATGCCTCAGTACCGTCGCGCGTTGGAGGAGTATAACAAGGCGTGGCAAAGCTATGCCGCGGCAGCAAACGCGTATTGGAATTCGGTTTCTGAAAGGCGGCAATTGCGCAATGGCAAACGCGCGCGCGGCGAGCCGCTGTCGATCTCCGACTATGTCCTCGCCCAGCCGCCGGTCTATACCGGACCGCCAAAGCCGGTAAACCCGCTAAAACCCGAAGCCCGCCCGCATCCGGCCTATGTGCCGGTCGTCGCCGATTTTCTGGCTGCGGCTCGTCAAGAGTTCAAGTTTGCGCCGCGACTGCCGCAGGGCGAGAGCGAGTTCAAGCGCGCTTATGCCAAAATCGCGTTCGCTGCAGGTTTGACCAAAGATCAGATCGTTCGAATTTATGGATTCGAGGCGACCGGCAACGGAAGTTACGACGTCGAAGCTGGGCTCGAACACAACAAGCATGGCCGCGCCATCACGACCGCGCTCGGTTACAACCAGTTGCTCGTGACCAATTCGGTAGAAATCCTGGCCGAGAAGGGCGGCGAGTTCATTAAGGCATTAGAGGTCAAGGTCGCCGCAATGCCCGGCACTCCGCAACAAGTCCTCGATGGCAAGATCGAGGTGTTGCGGAGGATGGTCGCATTTGCCCGCAGCGTTCCGGACGCATGGAATCAGCACGAGATTCTAGCGAACACGCCGAAGGGGCTGGGCGTACACGCGCTTAATCTCGATCTCGATATTGGACCGATGCTGCAGACGCAAAAGCTTGTGGATTCGGTCGTGTTCGCGCGCCGCAAAGGTTTCTCAAGAACTCTCACCGCGGCCGAGCTCGAAATGTTGAATCTGACCGGAGACGGCAACGGCTTCGATATGGTGACCATGCCGATGCTATGGCGCGACCAGATACCAACCGCGAATTTCTTTCGCCCGAGCGGCTATGGCGACAATCCAGTGGCTCAACGCAACAATGTTGTCGCTAAGTTGATCGCGGCGACCGACGCGCGAATGGACGAAGAAATAAAAAAGCCAGGTGCGCGAGAGCTTGCCGCGCTACTGCAGTGAGTGCCAACAAGCTGCCGAACGAGGAAAAGAATCATGCGCGCCTATCAGTTGCCCAAAGGCGGAGCCGGCATCGAGGCACTGGTACAGGTCGAACGCCCCGACCCAAAGCCATCTCATCGGCAGGTGTTGGTGAAGGTGAGAGCCTGCTCGCTCAATTTCCGCGATCTCGCCATTGTGCGCGGCAGCTATCGCATGGCAGTGCGTGAAAATATAATTCCGCTGTCGGACGGCGCCGGCGAAGTGATCGAAATTGGTCCGGGCGTCACGCGGGTCAAGGTCGGCGATCGCGTCGCCGGCAACTTCTTTCAGCGTTGGGTTGGCGGCGCGCCGGCAGCCGATGTACACAAGAGCGCGCTGGGCGGCGGTATCGACGGCATGCTTGCGCAATACGCCGTGCTTGAGGAAGAGGGCACTGTAAAAATTCCACCGCATCTGTCGCTGGAGGAGGGCGCAACGCTGCCCTGCGCGGCGGTGACGGTCTGGCATGCGATGATCGAGCACGCCAAGCTGAAAGCGGGCGACACAGTCCTGCTGCAAGGCACCGGCGGCGTGTCAATTTTCGGAT
>DASZCJ010000448.1:0-1679 GCA_035943155.1 Xanthobacteraceae bacterium
GGCTTGGTGTTCCGGCCCTTTCGTCTCAAAGTTGAGAAATGCTCCAAGCTCAATGTGAGAGAGGTGGGCGCCTGAAGCGGCCCCCTAAAACACCGAACAGGGTCTACCCCGTGGTTAAGAACCAGGAGTATGACCGTGTCTATGACTGGGAACATCGATCGGGTTGAGGTCATCACGTCGGTTCAGCGGCGACGGCGCTGGTCGGCGGAAGAGAAGGCGCGGATCGTTCAGGAGACATACGCGCCGGGGATGTCGGTGTCGCTGGTGGCACGGCAACACGGGATCGCGCCGAACCAAGTGTTCACGTGGCGGCGGCTCTACGCCGAGGGCGCGCTCTCGGCTGTCGCGGCCGGCGAGGAAGTGGTGCCCGCCTCCGAATATCGAGCATTGCAGCACCAGGTGCGCGAACTGCAGCGGCTGCTCGGCAAGAAGACCCTCGAAAACGAGATCCTGCGCGAGGCGCTCGATCTGGCGCAGCCAAAAAAACGGCTGTTGCGCGCGACCTCGCCCGTGCGGGACGGCACGCCGTGAAGACGATCGCCGATACCCTCGGCATCGCCCGCTCCAATCTGACGGTGCAAGCGAGATGCGAGCGGAGCCGGCATCGGCGAGGTCGTCGCCCACAGCCCGAGGCCGAGCTTGTCGTCGAGATCAAGGCGTTGATCGCCGGTCAGCCAACCTACGGCTACCGACGCATCCATGCACTGCTCCGGCATCAGCGCCGCGAACAGGGCGGCGCGGCAGTGAACGTCAAGCGGGTCTACCGGGTCATGAAGGCGCATGGTCTGCTGCTCGACGCCCATACGGGAAGCGGCGAGGATCGCCGGCATGATGGCCGCGTCGCAGTCGACCGGCCCGATACCCGGTGGTGCTCGGACGGGTTCGAGATCGGCTGCGACAACGGCGAGAAAGTGCGTCTCGCCTTCACGCTGGACTGCTGCGATCGCGAGGCGATCGCCTGGGTGGCGACCACCGGCGGCATCGACAGCTCCGATATTCGCGACCTGATGATCGAAAGCGTCGAGCGCCGCTTCGGGCTGATCGACAAATTGCCCAATCCGATCGAGTGGCTGTCGGACAACGGCTCGCCCTACACCGCCGGGGACACCCGCACCCTGGCGCGATATATCGGCCTGGTGCCATGCACCACGCCGGTCCAGAGCCCCCAATCGAATGGCATGGCTGAAGCTTTCGTCAAAACCTTCAAGCGGGATTACGCCCGGGTCAGTGCGAAGCCCGACGCGGCCAGCGTGCTGCGCCAGCTCGACTGTTGGTTCGAGCATTACAACAGCGTGCATCCACACAAAGCGCTGGGCTACCGCTCGCCGCGCGAGTTCAGGAAACAGTTCATCGGAAAGACGACCGAGGAAGCGGTCGGCGCTGCGCGTCGACCGCATGATGACGCAGCGGCCGCGGAGGCGGTCGGGTCAAGGCCGAAGCCGCCGCAGGCGGTGGCGCGCAGCGCCAGCCTTGACGCGAGCGCCGCCGTGGACCACCCCTAACAACCACTCCCTGTCCGGTTTATCGGGGGCAACTACAAGTACGAATATAATCTACGCACGAACTTCTAATTTGGCAGCTTCTGTAGGCATCAACGGCCGAGATCTCATCAATCGCAGTAACCCAAGCCTTTTCGACTGAAAGGTCGATCTTGCCGACATCACTCCATTTCGGCCCCG
>DASZCJ010000449.1:0-10298 GCA_035943155.1 Xanthobacteraceae bacterium
CACTTGCGTAACCTTGATACCGAGCTCCTGGAAGATCAGCACCTCGGCCAAGTGACCGAACGAGCCGACGCCCGGATGGCCCACCTTGATGGTTTGACCGGACTCTTTCATCCAGCGCAGCAGCTCGTCGAAACTATTGGCCCGCAGCGACGGCCGGCCCGCAAGCGTATTCGTCGTCGTATTGACGAGACCGATCGGCGCGAAATCCTTCTCGGCGTCGAACGTGCGCTCCTGATAGAGCGTCATCCCCGCCGCCAGCGCATCCTGATGCAGCAGGATCGTGTAGCCATCTGGATCGGCGTGGGCGACCTTCGCCGCGGCAATCATGCCGCCGGCGCCGCTGACGTTTTCGACAACGATCGGCTGACCCAATGCTTTCTGCATCGGATCCTGGAGGATGCGCGCGGTCGCGTCGTCGGCGCCGCCCGGCGCGAACGCTACCACGATCGTGACGGGACGCTCCGGATAGGTCTGCGCCAAGGCTACGCTTGAGCCGGCGCTGGGCAACATACATGCGCAGAAAATCGATGCCGCGAGCGGGCGCACAAAATTCATGACTCTCCCCCTGGGCTGTCGTTTTCGTTTCTGCGGGTCCGATCAGATACCGGACAGGCGCACTCATTCAGCGCTTTTCGCGGTCTGCGCGCAAGGGACCGGTACGTCGCAGCCGACGCATGCGACCTCACGTCCTTAAGGCCGTGGGTCAGCTAACGCGCCTCTTCCGGGTGCGATTCAAAATCCGCAAGCACCGCAGCGAGCGCAGTGGGATGCACCTTGACCGATCCGGCGAACGGCCGATCGATCGCGACCACAATCAGCAATTCGGAAAAGATCAGCAGCGCGAGCAGCGCCGTCATGACGGTCTGCGCGCGCAGACTTTCCATGCCAAAAAAGAACGTAAAAGCGATTGTCACCACCGCGCCGCCCAGCAGCACCAGCCAGATGACGTTAGGCACGGCGCCCTCGGCGGCAACCAATCGTGCGCGACGCGATTCAGTCATGCGATCAAGCTGACGGAAGACTTCCGAAACGATGGAGCCACGGCCCTGATCGTTGACGACGGAAAGCATGGTGTAGACTGCATCAAGCGCCTGCTTTGTGGTGTTGCTCGCGCCGGGGACGCCGCTGTCCATTGCCGGCCAGTCATCGGCAATCGCGCTCTTGAGGTAAGCGGCCACGGCGTTGCGCAAGTCGGCACCATTCGTATCGCCGAGGCCCTGGGATAAGCGATAGATATTCTCCGCGGCGCCAGCCTCATGCACCACATCAAGCTCCGCCTCCGTGAACCTTTCCCAAACCACGATGATGACGAAAGCGAGAAGCACCGCGTACAGCACGCCTACCGTTGCGAACCTGAAACCGGCAATCTCATTGTTGATCGTCAATCGATCGAGCGCCACGAAACGGCGAACCAATGCCGGACCCAGCATCGCCAGCAACGTGCCGCCGCCAATGATGATCGCGCCCGAAATCCAGAGCGACTGGCTGGTCAAAAAGAACAGCATGCGCGTGAGCGTTACCGGCGCAGGTCTGATTCGCCAAGCAGCTCGGCCTGGCGGCAGGCCCGAGCGGCTGGGCATTATTGCCCAATGGAATTGCGGGTTCGATTTGGATCGAGCGCCGCCGTAGGAACGCCGCAATCCGGCCTTTGGCTTGGTGCCATGACGGGGTGGTGGGACGGGTGCTTGGCAGCCGCATTTGCGGCTGGTCTTGCGGCGACGTGCGGCAGGGCGCCCGCGCTGGCCGACGAACAGCAGCCGTTGGCACAGGCCTGCGGCGGCGACGAAATCGCCCGCGGCACGGTCCGCAGGATTCTCGACGGACGCACTTTCGTGCTCGATGACGGCCGCGAGGTCCGCTTGGCCGCAATCGAGGTCCCGACGCTTGGTGCCCCGCCGGACCCCGCCGCAGCGCCGCAAGCCGCCGCGGCGGCGCTTGATGCGCTGGCCGCAGGCGATCAGCTTGTGCTGCGTCGGGCCGAAACCGGCACCGATCGCTACGGACGCCTGCTCGCTTATGCGTATATCGTACGCGATGGCGACCAGTTCTTGCTCCAGCAGGAACTTATCGGCGACGGTTTTGCCCGGGCCGGCGCCCGCATTGCCAGCACCCGTTCGGGCGACCTCCTGAGCCGGGAAAAGGCCGCCCGCGCGGCTAAGCTTGGCCTATGGGCCGATCCGTATTATGGGGTGCTCAACGCCGAGATTCCGAGCGATGTGCTGGCGCGCCGAGGCCAATTTGCGCTAGTCGAGGGCAAAGTGGCGTCCGTCCGCGAAAGCGGGCCTACCATCTATGTCAATTTCGGGTGGCGGCGGTCCGATGATATTACGGTTACGGTCCTGAAACGAAACGAGCGCAATTTCGCGGCGGCGGGTTTCGATTTGAAGGGTCTGGCCGGCCGCCGCATCAGGGTTCGCGGCTGGATCGAGCAACGTGGCGAGGACCGCGCCTGGATCGAGGCCGAGCGCCCAGAGCAGATCGAGATTGGGGACTAAAGATCGGTTACGGGATCGGGCTTTTGGCTTTAGGCTTGAGGCTTGGGGCTTGTGACTTGCGGCTTGGGGTGAAGTGGTGAGACGGGGACGATTTGAGACCACGGCCTGCCGGCTTGGCGGGGCAGCAGCGTTGTTTGCCACGCTGCTTCTTGCTGCCTGCACGGCGTCGTCGTCCGCCGTCGGACCGCAAGCAACGGCTTCCCTGCCCGCAAAAACGGCCGATGCGACGATGTCGCCAGAGGTCCTGCGCGAGCATCAACGCATTCTCGCGGCCTATGGCGGCGTCTACACCGATCCGCGTTTGCAACCTTTAATCGAGCGGACGGTCGAACGCCTGGTCGCCGCATCCGAACGGCCCGACCTGCATTACAAAGTCACCGTGCTCAACTCGCAGTCGGTCAACGCTTTCGCTTTACCGACCGGGCAGCTTTACGTCACGCGTGGATTAATCGCGCTGGCCACTGACGACTCCGAGCTCGCCTCGGTCTTGGCCCATGAAATGGGCCACGTCATCGCGCGGCACGCCGAACTTCGCGAGGAACATGCGCGCGAAGCCGAACTCGTCAGCCGGGTCGTTTCCGATGTCGTCACCGATCCAGCGGCCGGCGCCCTCGCACTTGCCAAATCGAAGCTCGCGCTGGCAAGCTTCTCGCGCGCGCAGGAATTCCAAGCCGACGCAATCGGCGTCGCGATTGCCGCGCATGCCGGTTACGATCCTTATGGCGCGGTGCGATTCCTCACCGCGATGGAGCACAATTCGCAACTCAAGCCGGAGCACACGAGCGCGATAAATCCCGCCGCTCCCGACTTTTTATCGTCGCATCCGGCAACGCCCGAGCGTATCGCCAATGCCGTCGCCACGGCCCGCCAATATCGCGCGCCGGCCGATACCGGGCAGGGTTTTGTGCAGGCCAAAGCCGCCTATCTCGCCGACATCAACGGCATCGTATACGGCGAGGACCCCGGCGAGGGCTTTGTCCGCGGCCGACGTTTTCTGCATCCCAAGCTTGGTTTTACCTTCACCGCGCCCGAAGGTTTCACCCTCGACAACACGGCCCAGGCGGTGCTCGGGATCAAGCGCGGCGGCAGCGAAGCGGTTCGGCTGGACGTGGTCCGCGTGCCGGCAGAACAGACGCTTGGCGCCTACCTGACCTCCGGCTGGATCGAAAATATCGATCCTGCGAGTGTCGAGGACATCACCATCAATGGTTTTCCAGGCGCCACCGCCGCTGCCAAAGGCGATCAGTGGGACTTTCGCCTTTACGCGATCCGGTTCGGCAGCGACGTGTATCGTTTCATTTTCGCCGCCAAGCATCGCACGGCGGAGACCGACCGCGCATTCCGCGAATCGATCGGCAGTTTCCGGCGCATGAGCATCGCCGAAACCGAACAAGCAAAGCCACTCCGGCTTCGCGTTGTAACGGTCGCGCCGGGAGATACGGTTGAGAAGCTGGCGGGTAAAATGGCGCTTGCCGACCGCGCGCTCGACCGTTTTCGCGTGCTCAATGGCCTCGACCCCAGCGACAGGCTCAAGCCCGGCAGCGAAGTAAAAATAGTGGTTGAATAGGGTTAATCCGACGCGGCGCTTCGGTTTTTTCCTATTCTCGACCTGATTGGCCTCGGCTATCATCGCTACAAAGCCGACAAACGGCTGTCCGGGGAAACGCATGGGGATTGCCAATCGAACGACACCGGTCGTGGTGGTGCTTGCTATTGTTGCAGCAGTGACTGCAATTCTTTGGCTGTTCAGAAGCTCGACCGTCGCGCCCCAGCGCCTGGTGTTTTTTTATCTGTTGCCGACGGCGGTGGTGGCCACGTTTTACGGGAGCTTACCGGCCATGCTGTGCGCGGTTGCGGCCACGCTATGCGCGGCATTTTTCCTGTACGATCCGCTTTATAGCTTTTACGTCACCAGCCCGGTGGAAGTGGGTGAACTGATTTGCTTCGTCGGCTTGGCTCTGATTGGCGCAAAATGTGCTGCCGACCTGCTGCAGCCATTATTGTCCTGGCAGCAGCAAAATCCGGCGGCCGAGGAATAGCAGCCGCGCTCCAATCTCTCTCTGTTTTTTAGAATTGCGCGGCGAGTTGATCGAGGCCCATCACATGGGCGAGAATGCGCACTTCTTCTTTTTGTTCGGCATTGAAGCTCATGATCAGCGGCACCGCTGCCGATTTCAGCCCTTGCACGGCTTCCGGATCGACCGCCGCTGCCTGCACGTTGCGCGCAGCACCGCGCGCAGCCGTCTGCTGCGCCTGATTATAGGCCATATTGCGCAAAGCTGCTTCGACCGCCGGCCACATCGACTCCTGATCGGGCGTCAGATGTAACCGCGCCTTGATGCTCGCGATTTGCGCATCATCGAGGATGTAGCCCGGACGGCTTGCGGCGAGCGGGCGCGTCGGCGCCGCGGGCAGCTTAGCCACAGCGCGCGGCGCCGACCGCGCGTGTCCTTCCGCTGCGGCCGCAGCCGGTAGGCTGCCCGGCGACGCGGTTTGCATCATGCGCGGGTCGGAGGGTGCGCTCGCCTTCTCGAATGCCGGCTGTTCCGCGATCGATTGTGGTTGTGCGGGCAGAATCATCGGCACGGGACTGAATAATCCCCCGTCAGCCGGCAGGCTTTTCAGCGCTGCCACGGTGACCGCAGGCGGCGCTGCGCTCCAGTCCTGCGGAAACCGCAGCGCGACCGCTTCCGCGGCGGAACTATTCCCCCCGCTGTGCAACGCGGTGACGTGCCAAGCGCCGATCAGATAGCCGATGCCGCAGGCGGCAAGCAATGGAATGAGCCGCCCGCGTTTTGACGTTCTCGTCTGTTGCCGCACGATGAAGCCCCCGCTCCCATCCACCCGCTATGTCCTTTCAAAGGAAGCTTAATTTATGGCTAACCATAGGTATTTTGCCGGCGAGATCATTGGCGGAGGTATGCCGCCAAACTAAAAAGGCCCGGCAATTGCCGGGCCTTTTTTCGTTTGTCTCGAAATTGCTGGCGCTAAGCCGCTTCTTCCTCGACCGCCGCCTCGTCGTCGGCCTCCGGCTTCGGACCGCGACGCGGGCCCTTGGCCAGCGCAGCCTCGATTTCCTTGACCGCTTCGGTCTCGGTGATCCGCTGCACCGCGGCGACCTCGCGCGACAGCCGGTCGAGCGCAGCTTCATACAATTGGCGCTCGGAATAAGACTGTTCTGGCTGCGTCTCCGAACGATAGAGATCGCGAACGACCTCGGCGATCGCAACGATGTCGCCGGAATTGATCTTCGCCTCGTATTCCTGCGCGCGCCGCGACCACATGGTGCGCTTGATCCGGGCACGGCCCTTGAGCGTCTCAAGCGCGCGCTTGACCATCGGCGTCTCGGCAAGCTTGCGCATGCCAACGGAGGCCACTTTCGAGGTCGGCACCCGCAGCGTCATCTTGTCTTTGACGAAGTTGATGACGAACAGTTCAAGCCGCACGCCGGCGACGTCCTGCTCTTCGATCGCGACAATTTGGCCGACGCCGTGCGCCGGATAAACGATGAACTCGTGGGTCTTGAAGCCTTGTCGTTGTGTAGTCTTCTTCGCGTTCATTCCCAAAGCTGCTGCTCCTTCCGCCTCCGGCTTGCGCCGATGTGCGGGCTTCGCCACGCTAACCCGGCTGCGGGTCATAGCTCGCGTGGAGGGTGAGGGCCTCCGGCTTGCGCGGGAGGAGGTTTTTGCTGCCTTCCGGCTCATGCCGGTCGCACTCTTCTTCGGACGATGACGAGTTTTCTCTGCCACAGCTCTCGCGTGGAATTCACGCCTCTTTTGACGGTTCCTCGGATACCCCCGAAAAAATAAGCTCCCGGTGGGGAGCAGGCCTCGGGGTGTTGTTCATTGTGTGAGGACTATATATCACATTTTCCGCAAAAATCAAAGCCTTAAGCGCCGCGCAAGGCTCACATGAGAGCGCTGCAGAGCCAAATATTCAGCAATGGTTAGGATTGCAACTAATGCGGGAATTAGTCACCGGTACCCGGATTGGCTGAAAAGTGTTCGTCAAACTTATTGGCGATGCCTTCCCATTGCTTGGCGTCGGCCGGGGGCGTCTTTTTGGTTGTAATATTGGGCCACGTTTTTGCGTATTCGGCGTTGATGCCGAGCCACTTTTCGACCCCGGGCTCGGTATCGGGCTTGATCGCGTCAACCGGACATTCCGGCTCGCACACGCCGCAATCGATGCACTCGTCCGGGTGGATGACCAGCATATTCTCGCCCTCGTAGAAGCAATCGACGGGGCAGACCTCAACGCAGTCCATGTATTTGCATTTGATGCAATTGTCGTTGACGATATAGGTCATTTGCACACTCTGAACGCCTTTTTTGAAGCCTTGCTCCTATCGCATGGGTTGGGGGCACGCAAGAAGGCGTTGTTTCGCCGCCATTCCACTCATTCAAGATCCTGAAAGAGCGCCACCGCGCTACGAGCAGGGCCGCGACGCTCGGCAAACCCGGTCACCTTAAGCACCCGCACGCCACGATCGAGCGCAACCGTGATCACGTCGCCGGGTCGGACCATACGTCCTGGTGTCTCGATCCGCGCCCCATTGACGCGCACGTAGCCTGAGCCGGCGAGCGCGGCTGCGGCGCTGCGGGTGCGCACCAGGCGCGCGTGCCATAACCAGCGGTCGATACGCTGGCGCCCAAATTCATTCGCCACTCAGTGGCGCTCCATTTACCGATGCTCCATTCAACGCGTTGCCTTCAACGGCGTTCCTTGGCATCCGCTTCAAGCTGCGCTTTGAGGCTGGCGAGCTTGGCAAAGGGCGAGTTGGGATCGGGCATTTTTTCTCTGCGTTCGAAACGTTTCACCGGCGGTCGCTCGCGCTGCTGGCGGTCAGTGCGATGCTCCGGCTTGCGACGCTGCCGGAAGCGCTGCTGTTGTCTGGCATTGGCTCCAGTATGCGCTCCTTCGATGGCCAAATCGGTTGTGGCCGGCAAAGCGGTCGTCTGAGCTGGCGCGGCATTACCGTCTTGCGCGAGTTCCGGCGCAGCCGCCGATGGTTTTATGCGCGCTTGCCTAGCTCTGCCGTGTGGACGGGCGTGAGCGCGACGCCGGCCCTCGGCGCGGCCGGGGCGCCAGACCTCGATCATCTCCTGCTCGGTTGGTATTGCCTGCTCGGTTGGTAATGCCGCCTCGCCGCGATCGGTCGCGGTTGTCGGCGCAACCGCCGACGCAGGCTCTTGCGCGGCCTCTGCCGGCGCTGCGGCCGATTGCAGATCGGATTGGCTGCTGCCGGATCCAGCGGGCGTTTCTTGGGTGTTCGGTGCTTGCGCACTGGTTGCTTGCGCACTCGTTGCTTGCGGGCTGGCCGAAAGGTCAGGCGCAACAAGTACATTTGCCGGGTCGGGCGGCGCATTTGCGGAATCGACCGGCACGGCCGCCTCACGCGGCAAGTCCAGCGCCGAATCCAAAGCGGTCTCCGATGGCGCCTCCGAGGCGACCGTTTCGCTCGATAGCTGTATCGCAGCGGTTGGCGGTTCCGGCGGCTTCGGCCGCCGTTCCATGCGATAGCCGAGCGAGCGCAAGATCGAGCCAAAATCCTCGCCGGACGCCCCGATCAGGGAGGTCATAGTATTAACGACTGTGAAGCCACCACCCAGGACCGCGCCCAGCGGCCGTGCTGCCGCGCCCTCGCGCCAAGCCAGCGCCGGGCGAATGAGATCGGCAAGCCGTTCCAGAATGTCGACCCGCACCGCTCGCGCGCCGCACACGCGATAACCAGCCGTGCGATAGAGCGCTGGATCGATCGTCGGATCGGCCGGGATCGAGGTACGGCCGCTGCCGGCGAGATGCAACAGCTGATCGAGCACTTTGCTATCCGCCCCATCGTGCCTGAGCGCCCACAATTGCGTCGCCAGCGCCCGCGGCGCCGGCTTCAGGAGCGCCGGCAGATAGATGTGATAGGCGCCAAAGCGTACGCCATATTTCCGCAGGCTGGCGCGAGCTGGCTGTTCGAGCCCTTTGACGTCATCTGCGACACGCGCGCGATCCAGCACCCCGAGCGCTTCGATCAACTGAAAGGCGACGCCGCGCGCAAGGCCGGTCACGTCGCTTGCCGCGGCCAGCTCCGATAGCGGCCCCAGCAGTTTTTCGATATGCGATTTGAGCCACGCATTGAGCCGTGCCTCAACGGCCTCGCGCGGCGCACCGGTAAGATATTCGTCGGCGATATTGCGAACACGCGGCCGCAGCAATTCTTCACCGGCGTAAAGTTTACCGACCGCGGCGCCGACCCAGCGCAGCGTGCCGTCGGCCGCAAGGACGAATTGTGCGTCAGGCGCCTCGGCCAAGCGCGCGGCCCGCGCGGCAATCTCGCCGGCCAGCGCTTTTTGAGCGGCGTTCTGTAACGCCTTGGCTTCCGAACCGCCCGAAGACGCATCGGCAACAAAGACGAAGCCTTCGAGCCGGCCAATGAGATGGCCCTCGACGACGACATCGCCGGTTTGGTTGAAATTAGGCTCAAGCGCGGAGTTTTCCCGTAACCGCCGCATCAAGACGCTGGTGCGGCGATCGACGAAGCGCTCCGTTAAGCGCTCATGCAAGGCGTCGGACAGCCGGTCCTCAACGGCGCGCGTTACGCCCTGCCAATGCTCGGGGTCGGCAAGCCAATCCGGACGGTTCGCGGCAAAGGTCCAGGTGCGGATATGAGCAATGCGGGTCGAGAGCGTGTCGATATCGCCGTCGGTGCGATCCGCCAGCGCCACTTGATGCGCGAACCAGTCGGTTTTGATGGCGCCGTCACGCTGCAGAAAAGCGTAAACGGTCACGACCAGTTCGGCATGGTTGGCTGGCGCGATCTTGCGGTAATCGGGCAGCTGACATACGTCCCACAATCGCTCGACATCGGCACTCGTGCGCGTGTGGGCGCGCACGTCGTCGTCGCGCGCGGCATGATCGAGCACCAGAATATCTTCGGCGACTGGCGCACGCGCCAGCGCGCTTTCGCTCGGCGGGGCGGCAAGAGTCGCTTGCAGGGCGCCAATCGATGAAAAATCGAGCGCGGAATTACGCCATTGCACAAGCTTCACCGGCTCGAAACTGTGCGATTCGAGCGCCTGGACCAGTTCGGTCTCGAACGGCGGACAGCGTCCGCTCGTGCCAAAAGTACCGTCGCGCGTTGCGCGCCCGGCACGGCCGGCGATCTGAGCGAGTTCGGACGGACTAAGCTTGCGGAACTGATAGCCGTCGAACTTACGATCGGAAGCGAAGGCGACGTGGTCAACGTCGAGATTTAACCCCATGCCGATCGCATCGGTCGCCACCAGATAGTCGACCTGGCCCGACTGATAGAGTTCGACCTGGGCGTTGCGCGTTCGCGGCGACAAGGCGCCGAGCACGACGGCGGCACCGCCGCGCTGACGGCGGATCAATTCGGCAATCGCGTAGACCTCCTCGGCTGAGAACGCAACAATGGCCGAACGGCGAGGCAATCGCGTGAGCTTTTTCTCGCCGGCAAAAGTGAGCCGCGATAAGCGCGGCCGGCTGACGATGCTGGCGCCCGGCAACAACCGCTCGACGATCGGCCGCATGGTGGCGGCGCCGAGCACGAGAGTTTCCTCGCGGCCGCGCCGGTGCAGCATGCGATCGGTGAAAACATGGCCGCGCTCGAAATCGGCGGCGAGCTGGATTTCGTCGATCGCCAGGAAGGCAACGTCGAGCTCGCGCGGCATCGCTTCCACGGTCGCGACCCAGAATCGTGGATTTGCCGGCTTGATCTTCTCTTCGCCGGTGACCAGCGCCACCGCCTCGGCGCCGACACGCTCGACGGCGCGGTTATAAACCTCGCGCGCC
>DASZCJ010000450.1:0-2922 GCA_035943155.1 Xanthobacteraceae bacterium
TCCAAGGTCGCGGATATCAACAATGTCGGCGGCAGCCAGGGTGGCGCTATTACCGCCGCGCTGTTCATGCGCCGTTTCGTCAGCGCACAATCGTGGGTGCATTTCGATCTGTTTGCCTGGACGCCGTCGGCCAAGTCCGGCCGGCCGGAAGGCGGCGAATGCCAAGCGGCGCGCTCTCTCTATGTTTTGCTCGCTGCGCGCTATGGCTGAGACTTTGCCGGCCTTCGATCTGCGAGTGACGCCGTTTCGCGACGGCGTTGCGGCGAAATGTCTCGAGGGCAAGCTCAAAGCCGGGCGCTTTGTCGAAGGCCGCGAGATGGAGGTGGTCGCGCCGCAGGCGCCGCTTCGCCGCGAGCCGCGGCCCGATGCGCCGCTCGACACCGAGGCGCTCAAGGGCGAGCGTGTCACGATCTACGACACCAATGCGGAGGGTTGGGCTTGGGGTCAGCTCGCCGCGGACAATTACGTCGGCTGGCTGCCGAACGCTGCGCTTGCGGCGCCCGGGCCGGCGCCAACCCACAAAATCACGGCATTACGCAGCTTCGTCTTCCCGGGACCATCGATCAAATCGCCGCCGGTCGACGCGCTGCCGTTCGGCGCCAAACTAAACGTCACCCGCGTGGCGGACCGCTGGGCGGTCACATCGTCCGGTGGCCAATTGTCATCCGGCTACCTGCCGGCCGTGCATCTTGCGCCGATCGGCGAAAACGAGCGCGATTTTGTCGCCGTCGCGGAGCGCTTTGTCGGCACGCCTTACCTGTGGGGCGGCAAGACCATGCTCGGGCTCGACTGCTCCGGCCTTGTCCAGATTGCCCTTGCGGCTTGCGGCGTGACCTGCCCACGCGACAGCGACATGCAGGAGCGCGCGCTTGGCATAGCGGTCGATCACCAGGCGCGGTCATTCGAACTGCAACGCGGCGACCTGATCTTCTGGAAAGGGCACGTGGCGATCGCGCGCGATCGCGAGACCCTCGTGCATGCCAATGCGTTTCATATGGCCGTCGTCATCGAGCCGGCGAGTGAAGCGATGATGCGCATTCGCGGCAAGGATGGCGAGACGGGCGGCGAGATCACCAACCTGCGGCGGCTTAGGATCACTGCGGCTTAATGTCAGCGAACTTCACTACATTTGCCCATTTGTCGGTTTCGTCGACGATGAACTTCTCAAAGTCTGCGGGCGTGCCTGCGAAAACCGCACATCCGAGATCGACAAAACGCCGTTTCATCGTCGGATCAGCAAGAGCAGCGTTGACTGTTTTGTTGAGCTTCCCAATAGGCTCGTTGGGAGTGCCTCTGGGCGCGACGATCCCATACCAGCCGTTCGCGTCGTAGCGCGGTAGAAACTCGGCGACGGCTGGGACATCGGGCAAAAGCTCCTGACGCTTCGCTGTGGTGACGCCCAGCGCGCGCAATTTACCGGCTCTGACATAGCCGAGCGACGCGGGCATGACGCCAAATAAAACTTGCACCTGCCCGGCGAGTAGATCGGGCAGCGCCAGCGCCTCGCTGCGGTATGGGACGTGAACCAGATCGACGCCAGCCATCATCTTGAACAGCTCGCCGGCGACGTGAAGGGGGGACCCGACGCCGCCAGATGCCATGTTGATCTTTCCAGGATTGGCTTTGGCATAGGCGATGAACTCCGGAATCGTTTTTGCTGGAACCGATGGATTGACCTCCATGATGAGGGGAATCGTCGCAATGCTCGCTATCGGAGCGGTGTCACGGATAAAATTGAACTGGAGATCTTTATAAAGCGAAGCGTTTATCGCATTTGCCGACAACGCCAAAAGGAGCGTGTAGCCGTCCGGCGCGGCCTTGAGAACAAATTCAGTACCGATATTGCCGGCGGCACCCGCGCGGTTGTCCACTACAAACGGTTGCCCGAGTTGGTCCGACAGCCACTGCGCCATCAGGCGCCCGATGATATCAGGTGAGCCGCCAGCGGAAACCGAGACGATCAAATGGACTGGTCGCGCGGGATAGGATTGCGCGCAGACGATGCGCCACATCACCGGTAGCGCGACCGCACCCCCTCCCAAACGCAGCAATTGTCTCCGAGGAAATTTCATGGCGGGGCCCTATGGAGCAAATCAAGGCGGCGGCGCGCCCTTGAGCCCGAGCGTTTTTGCGAGCGCTCCGAGCTGCCGGTTTTGCTCGTCGATATTGCGGGCGAATTCGGCCGGGCCGCGCAGCGTCATGATCTGACCGGTATCGGCCAGCCGCTTGCCGATGACAGGATCGCTCTCGGCAATCTCGCGAAAGTCGCGGGCAATACTCTCGCGCAAGCTTTCCGGCATATGCGGCGGTCCATACAGCCCACCGCTTGTCTCCATGGTCAATTCCGGGTAGCCCGCCTCGGCCGCCGTCGGAATTTCCGGTTGCCCGAGCGCGCGCTGTTTGCTCGTCACCAAGAGGACCTTGATCCGTCCGGCGCGCATCATCGGCTGCGCCACGGCGAGTGAGCTCGACAGGATCTGAATGCGGTCTTCGGCGAGATCGTTCGGCGCTTGCATGATGTCGCGATAGGGCACCTTGGCGATCTGTAAATCACGCGACTTGATAAATCCGAAGATCAAAAAGTCGGAATTGCCGGTGGCCGCGGCAGCATTGAGTTTGCCCGGCTGGGCACGTGCCAATGCCACCAGGTCGTCCATGGCGGCGATATTCAGGGATGTCGGCACCGAGATCGCCAGCACGGTCACATAAACCTGCGAGATCGGCGCAATGTCATGCGGATCGTAAGCGGGCTTCTCCTCGTCATAGAGATGGACAAGGAAGATCGCAGCCGGGCCGAAGAACAGCGTGTGATCGTCCCGGGCCCCGATGAAGGCATTGAGTGCGACGAGCCCATCGCCACCTGGACGATTTTCGACCACGACCGGCTTGCCCCAGCGTGTACTCAGCCGGTCGGCGAACAGC
>DASZCJ010000451.1:0-1860 GCA_035943155.1 Xanthobacteraceae bacterium
GCGTGCAGGAATGTGTGGACGCAAGTAGCGCAAGTCTTGCGTCAGACTCCAGCCATATTGTAGCCTTTTGATTGTCTAGTACGACATCTCGTGCGGCGGACAGTCTTCTAAAGCGTTGTGGTTGAGTGCGTGTTGGGCGGCGACGCGCTGCCTGACGCGAGGGGGGATTCTCGCAACGACCTTGTCGACAGGTTCAAGGAGGGTTGAGCATGTCGTGGACAGACGAGCGGGTCGAGCTTCTAAAAAAGCTATGGGCGGACGGACTCTCGGCCAGCCAGATTGCCGCCGAGCTCGGCGGCATCACGCGCAATGCCGTGATCGGCAAAGTGCATCGGCTCGGCCTCTCCGGCCGCGCCAAGAGCAGTTCGAGCGCATCGCCGCGGCCGCGCAAGCCGCGTTCGCCGTCGCATATGCTGCGCATCGGCCGCGCATCAATCCGCGGCAATACGGCATTGGCGCATGCTTACGATTTCGAACCGGAGGCCGAACCGGAACTGATCGACAACATCATTCCAATCGGCCAGCGCCGGACCATTCTGGAACTTAACGAGCAAACCTGCCGCTGGCCGGTCGGCGATCCTGGCAGTACCGACTTCTTTTTCTGTGGCGGCAACACCGTAGCCGGCCTGCCCTATTGCGCCTATCACTCGCGGGTTGCTTATCAGCCTGCCGGCGAACGGCGGCGCGACAAAAGGCCGTTGCGGTGAGGCCGCAGCGCTAGTACCGCCAGGCCCTATCCGTCACGCCGGCTTGCCAAACCGATCGTCGAGCGAATAACCGGCGCCGCGCACGGTGCGGATCGGGTCGGTGGCATGACCGCGATTGAGCGCCTTGCGCAAGCGCCCGACATGCACGTCGACCGTGCGCTCGTCGATATAGACGTCGCTGCCCCAGACGCCGTCGAGCAGTTGCTCGCGGGAAAACACCCGCCCTGGCCGCTCCATGAGATATTCGAGGAGGCGAAACTCGGTCGGGCCGAGATCGACCGGTTGGTTGGCGCGCGAAACGCGCTTCTTCTCGCGATCGAGTTCGAGGTCGCCGATCGTCAGTATCAGGGCAACGCGTTCCGGACTGGCGCGCCGCAATAGCGCGCGCACCCGCGCCAGCAGTTCCGGCACCGAGAATGGCTTGACGATGTAGTCGTCCGCGCCCGTTGCGAGGCCACGCACGCGTTCGCTCTCTTCGCCGCGCGCCGTGAGCATGATGATCGGCAGCGATTGGGTCTGCGGCCGGGCGCGCAGCCGGCGGCACAATTCGATGCCGGACAGGCCGGGCAGCATCCAATCCAAAACTACGAGATCGGGCGCGGTTTCCTTCAGCCGGGTGTCGGCATCATCGCCTCTTGCGACCGCGTCGACCTCGTAGCCTTCGGCTTCGAGGTTGTAGCGCAGTAGCGTGATCAGCGGCTCCTCGTCTTCCACGATCAGGATGTTCGCTCCCATCCCGGTCTCCTATTTTTGCAGTATGCCTGCCGGAAAACTCGTGGTGTCACCCTTGGGACGCTGGTCAGTGATGGGACGGCCTTCGACCATGTAATAGACGGTTTCGGCGATGTTGGTGGCATGGTCGCCCATGCGTTCGATATCCTTGGCGCAGAACATCAGATGCATGCAGAGCGTGATATTACGCGGATCTTCCATCATGTAGGTGAGGAGCTCGCGGAACAGCGAAACGCACATCGAATCGACTTGTTCGTCGCCATTCCACACCGCAAGCGCCGACTGCAGATCGCGGCTCGCATAGGCGTCGAGCACCTGCTTGACCTGGGCCAGAACCAGCGCCGACATATGTTCGACGCCGCGGATCACCTTCTGCGGATGAAAATCGCCGTCGAGCGCAACGACGCGCTTGCCGATATGT
>DASZCJ010000452.1:0-5325 GCA_035943155.1 Xanthobacteraceae bacterium
CGAGGCGGCGCCTGGACGAAGCGTGGTGAGATTGACGCCGAATTGATCGAGGCCGGCCGCATTGCCGAGACGCCTGCGCTCGCGGCCGTGCACGACCCGATCGAACGGCGGCGGATAATTGGTCCGAGTATCGATCGGAAGATCGTCAATGTCGAGCTTGGGCATTGTGCTCATACCCGTTCGATGATCGTGGCAGTGCCCATACCCGCGCCGATGCACAGCGTGACTAACCCGGTGGCGAGGTCGCGCCGCTCGAGTTCGTCAACCAGCGTGCCCAAGATCATCGCGCCGGTTGCGCCGAGCGGATGGCCCAAGGCAATGGCGCCGCCATTGACATTCACGTTGGCGCCGTCGAGGTCGAACGCCTGCATGAAGCGCAACACCACCGATGCGAAAGCTTCGTTGATTTCGATAAGATCGATGTCGGAAAGCTGCATGCGGGCGGCTTTGAGTACTTTCTTGGTCACGTCGATCGGCCCGGTCAGCATCAAGGCCGGATCGGAGCCGATATTGGCGAAGGCGCGCAGCCGCGCGCGCGGCTTGAGACCGGTCTTCTGGCCGATCTCTTTGTTGCCGACCAGCACGGCGGCGGCGCCGTCAACGATGCCGGAAGAATTGCCGGCATGATGGACGTGATTGACGAATTCGACTTCGGGATGGGCTTGAATCGCTACCGCATCGAAGCCGCCAAGCTCGCCGATTTGCACGAATGACGGCTGCAAGGCTGCGAGCGACTGCATCGTCGTGCCCGGCCGCATGTGCTCGTCTTTGGCCAGAATTGTAAGGCCGTTGACGTCTTTAACGGGGACGACCGAGCGGCTGAAGCGGCCGTCTTCCCAGGCTGTCGCCGCTCGCTTTTGGCTTTCGACCGCGTAGGCATCGACATCGTCGCGCGAAAATCCGTATTTGGTGGCGATCAGGTCGGCGGACACGCCTTGCGGCAGGAAGTAATGCGCAACCGCGATCGAAGGATCGACCGACCAGGCGCCGCCGGCCGAACCGATGCCGACGCGGCTCATGGATTCGACGCCGCCGCCGACCGCGAGCTCCTGCTGGCCCGACATGATCTGCGCCGCGGCGAAATTCACCGCGTCGAGCCCCGATGCACAAAAGCGATTGATCTGCACGCCGGCGACGGTGTCGCCATAGCCCGCCACCAAGGCCGCGGTGCGTGCGATGTCGGCGGCCGCCTCGCCCACCGGATCGACAACGCCCATCACCACGTCGTCGACCAGCGTGGTGTCGAGATTATTGCGGCTCTTGATGGCGCCGAGCGCTTGGCTCGCCAGATTGAGCGCGGTGACCTCATGCAGCGCGCCATCGACTTTGCCGCGGCCGCGCGGCGTGCGCACGTGGTCGTAGATGAAAGCTTCAGGCATCGTAATTCTCCTATAGCTGTCCCGCGCCGGACAGCAAAAGTACTAAAAAGCCTCCGCAGGCAACGCCATTGTGCTCGCCGCGCCAGCCTTGATGCGGGCGAGATGGGTGGCGGTGGCGGGTAACATTCGCTCCATGAAAAAGCGGCCGGTCGCCAACCGCTGGCTCATCCGGTCCGTAGCCTCGTCACCTCCAGCTCCGCCTTTGGCTTTCGCCGCCTCGGCAATCAAGCACCACATATAGCCGAGCGCGACCAAGCCGAAGAGGTGCATATAGTCAGTCGCGCCGGCGCCGGCATTGTCGGGATTGCCGAGCGCGTTCTGCAAAAACCACATGGTTGCTTGCTGTAAATCGCCGAGCGACTGGCTGAGCGGCTTGACATAAGGCGTCATCGCTGCATCGGCGCCGTGCTCTTTTGCATAAGCCGTGAGTTCGGCAAAAAACGCCTGCAATGCCCGGCCGCCGTCTTTGGGCAGTTTGCGACCGACCAGGTCGAGCGCCTGCACGCCGTTCGTGCCCTCATAGAGCATTGTGATCCGTGCATCGCGCACGAATTGCTCGATGCCATGCTCGGCGATGTAGCCGTGCCCGCCGTAAATCTGTTGGGCCAGCACGGCATTGGCAAAGCCTTGGTCGGTCAAGACGCCTTTGATCACCGGCGTGAGGAGGCCGAGGTGATCCTCGGCGGCTTGCTTTTCCTTGGCCTCGGCAGAGCGGTGCGCAATGTCGCTTTTAAGCGCGGTCCAGACCACGAGCGCACGGGCCGCTTCGTTGAAAGCGCGCATGCTCATCAGCATGCGGCGCACATCGGGATGCACGACGATCGGATCGGCCGGCTTTTGCGGAAACTTCGCCCCCGTCAAGGCGCGGCCGGCGAGGCGCTCCTTGGCGTAAACGGCCGCGTTCTGGTAGGCGACTTCCGACATCGCCAAACCCTGCACGCCGACGCCAAGGCGCGCCTCATTCATCATCGTGAACATCGCCTGCAAGCCGCGATTGGGCTCGGCGACGAGCCATCCGGTGGCGCCGTCATAATTCATCACGCAGGTGGCATTGCCGTGAATGCCCATCTTCTCTTCGATCGAGCCGCAGGCGACGCCATTGCGCGCGGCCACGCTGCCGTCCACCGCCGGGAGAAATTTCGGCACAATGAATAAAGATAAACCGCGCGTGCCCGCCGGTGCGCCATCGATGCGGGCCAGCACGAGATGGACGATGTTCTCGGCGAGATCGTGCTCGCCGGCGGAGATGAAGATCTTGGTGCCGGTGATCTGGTAACTGCCATCGCTTTGCGCCGCGGCACGGGTGCGCACCAGCCCAAGATCGGTACCGCATTGCGGCTCGGTGAGATTCATCGTGCCGGCCCATTGGCCGGACAAAAGCTTCGGCAGATAGAGTTTTTTCTGCTCCGGCGAGCCATGCACGGCGATCGCTGCGGCGGCGCCTTGGGTGAGCGCCGCATACATGCCGAACGCCATATTGGCCGAGCTGAAAAACTCGTTCACCGCCTGGTTGAAGACGACCGGCAGGCCCTGGCCGCCGAATTCGGCCGGCGCCGAGACGCCGATCCAGCCGCCTTCGACGAGCTTTTTGTAGGCATCCTTAAAGCCGCGCGGGGTGGTTACGCTGCCGTCGGGGTTGCGGCGGCAGCCTTCCTGATCGCCGACGCGGTTGAGCGGCATGAGCACCGCTTCGCTGAATTTGGCGGCTTCGCCGAGGACTGCCTCAACGAGATCGGGGGTGGCTTCGGCAAAACCGGGCAGATTATTGTAGCGGTCGAGATGGAAGACGTCGCGCAGAAGGAACGTCACTTCATCGACCGGAGCTTTGTAGACCGGCATCAGTGCCTCTAATGACTTGAACTTTCGTGGGGGACTTTCCTAGGGACCTTCCTAGGGCCGCTCCGCGCCAGGGCCCCAGCGTAGCGGATTTACCCCAGGCCTACGACGGTGAAATGGCATGACCGCAGCGTAGCTTGGCGGCAGCATCGACCGCGGGCCGCACGCCGCAATTAACCGCTTATTTACAGTAATTCCGGAAAAGTCGCTGTGAGAACAGCCGACCGCGCCCTCCGCTCGAAGTTTGCCGGGCGGGCCTTCGTGTCAGACCAGGGCGATGTGCGTTCCCTCCCGAGGTGATTTGCGCCCAATGAAACCCGGCGGTCGGTGGAATCTCAGAGGCCTTCGCCCCGAAACTGTCCAAACCGCCCGCGAAGCGGCGCGCCGATCCGGTATGTCGGTCGGAGAATGGCTCAACAACGTCATCCGCCAGCGCGATGATTATCGCCGCGCGACGATGCAGTTCGCCGACTATGCGGACGAGGACCCGCCGTATGGCTGGGGAGACGAAACGGTCGCCGACGACCGTCAGGGCCGATATAGCAGACCGCCGCGCCCCGACTATGCCTATGCCGACGAGATGGCGCTGGCCCGTGACGAGTTTGGCGAAATTCACGCCAGGCTCGATACGCTCACGCAGGAGCTTGAGCGCTTAGCGCGCGGCAACGCCCCTTTGCGCGGCGCGCCGGTTCAACCGCCGCACCACGTTTGGCGACGCAGCGCTTATGTTGCATCGGATGCCGGCTTCGCCGCGCGGGCCTCCGACGAAGCTGCCATCGCTTCGCGTGAGTCCGATTTGCCGTCTCCGGCGACCGCACCGCAGGCCGCAAGCGAGGCGGCTGATCTCGAGCAGCCCGTCGTATTCCCGGATCTTGAAGCGCAATTACGCCGCATCACGGCGCAAATCGAATCGCTGCGGCCATCAGCCGAGCTCGACAAAGTCATCGCCGGCTTCCGCAGCGACCTTGCAGAAATCAGGGTTCAGCTCACCGAAGCTCTGCCGCGCCAAGCGGTCGAGTCGCTGTGTGCTGAGGTCGAGGCCCTGGCGCGGCGCATCGATCGCTCGCGCGAATGGGCTGCCGACGTGGATGCGATCGCCGGCATCGAGCGCGGCCTAGGCGAAATCCGGGATGCGCTGTGCGGCATGAAGACCGCTGAGAACCTGGTCGGTTTCGATGAAGCGCTCAAGGCGCTGGCGCAGAAGCTCGACCTGATCATCGCCAAAGAAGACCCGGGGGCACTCGAACAGCTTGAAACCGCGATCGGCGCTCTGCGCGGGGTCGTGTCGCATGTCGCTTCCAACGATGCGCTGGGCAAGGTGGCCGAGGACGTTCGCAGCCTCGCGGCAAAGGTCGATGCGCTCGCCAAGGGCGCGGCGACGGGACATGCCGTGTCCGCGCTGGGAAGCCGCATCGATACGCTTGCCGATGCGCTCAATGCCTCGACCGAGGCGGGCCCGGCAGTGCCGCACGAACTTGAAAAACTGCTGTCGACACTGATCGAGAAGCTCGAACTGGTTCGGCAGACGGCAACCGATCCGTCAGTTTTCAAGCGCCTTGAGGAGCAAATCGCAAAGTTGATTGGACGGCTTGAGGCATCCGATGCGCAGCTCGGCAATCTGGCAGCCATCGAGCGCACACTTGCTGATTTACTCACGCATATCGACAAGCTTCGCGGCGGCAACGATGCCGGCGCCGGCGCGATGCCGCAACCGGCTGCGGTCGCCGCAATCGCGCAGGATGTCGCCGAAATCAGGCGCGGCGAGCGCCGCACGCAGGACTCCCTTGAGGCAGTCCACAGCACCGTCGAACAAGTCGTCGGCCGCTTGGCGATGATCGAAAGCGATATTCACGACACCGCAATGCGCGCGCCGCGGAGCCAAATGCCGGCGCAGGCGGCAACTGGCCCGTCACCTGGCACGTCACCGCAAGCAGCGGACACGCATGTTGCGGCAAGCTCGGCTGCGAGCAGCGCGGCGACGCCATTCGCAGCGGATAGTGGAAACGCAAAGCCGGCCACCACTGGCGAGTTCTCAGATAAACAGGACTTTATCGCCGCGGCGCGTCGCGCCACCCAGGCGGCTTCATTTACGCCGGGGGATCACGAAACA
>DASZCJ010000453.1:0-2889 GCA_035943155.1 Xanthobacteraceae bacterium
CGCGATGGCGCGCGTCAGGCGATAGGAGTCCATCAATCGCATAGCTTCCTCCCGTTCGGTGCTTCCGCCGCCCTAACGGGTGCGTTGCGCCGCCTCGCTGATAATATGATAGGCAGCATGAAGCTCTGGCTTGATCGCGGAGACATCTTCGCCAACGCTTGCCAGCATATTGATCATCGCCGACTGTTCCTGCGCCGGCAAGCTAATCAATTCGCCGCCGCTGGAAATCCAGTCCTGCCTCGCCTTGGCGTTGAAATCGACCACCCACGAATTGATGTTCACCGATTCGGCGCTCGCAGTTCTGTCCACGATCTCCCGTAAGTCCGCCGGCAAGCCGTCGTACCATTTTTTGCTGATTTCGACGATCCCAAAGATGACAGGTTGGCCGATCTCGGTGACATATTTCGCCGCGTCCTGATAATGCATCGTAGAAAACACTGTGGTACCGGCGATGGCGCCGTCGAGGATATTATCCTGCAGCGCCGGCAGCACTTCGCCGAGCGTCATGGGTTTTGGCGTAGCGCCGAGGCGCTGCAGCGCCTCTTTTTGGAATTGAGAAGCGAAAATTCTAATCTTTTTTCCCTTGAAATCGTCGAGATGACGGATGGGCTTGATGGCAACCACGGCAGACGGCGTGACCATGAACAGGCCGACGCCGTGAAGTCCCTTGTCGGCGCCGAGCGCAAGCATCAACCGCTTGACCGCCGGGTCGGCGGCCACGCCTTGTCCATTCTTGATCGAAGTAACCAGACCCGGCGCCGCCAGAAGCTCGAAGCGCTCGTCGATGCCGGCTAGAAATTCGGGCGGAACGACCATGGCTTGGATCGCACCGAACTGAACACCCTCGGCTTGACGCTGGGTCGAACCCAATTGGCTCGCCGGGTAAATCTCAACCTTAATGCGGCCGCCGGAATCCTTTTCGACAGTAGTCGCATAGTTTTTGGCGAACTGATGCAAGGCGTCATTGATGGTGGCAAACGCTATTTTCATCACGTACGGTTTCTCGCCGGGCTGGTCCGGCGCGGCGAGCGCACCGGATCGCGGCGCCGGCAAGATCAACAGCGCAGCAAGGACCGTGCGCGCTGCCGCTTTACGCCGCGTGGCGAACGTCGGTGTTTTCCGGGAGCTGTTCATTCACTCCATGCGCCCGCGCGCGTGCGACGGCCGATTACTGGGACAGCTTGCGATTACTGCTTGGCAGCTTGCTGCGCCCGCGCGGCGGCCTCGGTGACAATTTTATAAGCCGCTGCGAGCTGCGGGTTGGACTTCGACACATCCGCCCCGACACTCGAAATTGTCTTCAAGAAGATCGTTTGCTCTTCCACCGGCAGCATGATTTCCTCGCCGCCGCTCGCGGCATAGGCGGCTTCGGATTTGCTCCGCAAATCGGCGGCGATCGGACGGATCGCGGCGGATTCCTGCAATGCATCGCGCTCGATGATTTCTTGCAAATCCTTGGGCAAGCTGTCGAACCACTTCTTATTGACCTCGGCGATGATGAAAATGGCAGGCTGGTTGGTCATGGTCACGTATTTTGCCGCATCGACAAAATGCATGTGCGCGACCGGTCCCATTCCGGTGATCGCACCGTCGATCGCACCCTGTTGGATGGCCGGCAGCACATCGCCGAGCGTCATGGCAACCGGCGTCACGCCGAGGCGCTCGAATGCCTCGCTTTGAAATTTCGATGCGAAAATTCTGATCTTTTTGCCTTTGAAGTCGCCGATATGGCGGATTGGATTCTTAGCGGCGACGTCCGCTTGGTCCGCCATGAACAAGCCGACACCGTGCAAGCCTTTGTCGGCGCCGAGGCTCAACATCAGCTTGCGGACCTCCGGATCGGCAGCGACGATCTGGCCTTGCGCTAGCGAACTGACCAGCCCGGGCGCGGCCAGCATCTCGAAACGCTGATCGAGCCCAACCATGAATTCGGGGGGAACGACTTCACATTGAATCGCTCCAAATTGCGTGCCCTCGATCTGCCGCGGGATAGAGCCGAGCTGACTTGCCGGATAAACTTCAACTTTGATGCGACCGCCCGAGTCCCTTTCCACGGCCGCTCCGAAATTCCTGGCATACGTGTCGGGAACATCATTGATGGTCGGCGTCGAAATCTTCATCGCAAAAGCGCCGCCACCGGCTTTGTCTTGTGCCGCCGCCGCGTGCGGCAAGAGCGCCAGTGAAGCCGCCAGCGTACCGACGCCAAGGATTAAACGTGCAAAATCGAAATTCTTTATCGCGCGCATGTTGTCCTCCCTGTCGCCATTCTTCCGGCCGCTTGATTTGGCGCCGGAGGCGGCATTTTTCCGGTGCGGCCCCGCAGGGGCCTTTTAATCACCTTGCCCTCGATTACTGCTTGGCCGGTTCCATGACGCCGGCGAAGTTCGGCACCGCATCGCGCAACACACCGTAAATTGCTGTGCGCTCGCCAGCGTCAAGGTCATGCTTGAGTTTAGCGAGCCAGCCCTCGAGCATTTCGATAGAAGGGCAAACCGGGGCGGCGGCGACCACGCCTTCGATTCCGATTTCGGAACTCGGCTCCTCGTGCGCGAACAGAATTTCGTTCAGCCGCTCGCCCGGTCGAATGCCGGTGAAAACGATATCGACGTCACGGCCCGGCTCAAGACCGCTCAGGCGAATCATCCGTTCTGCAAGATCGACGATTTTGACGGGTTGACCCATGTTGAGCACATAAACCGAGGTGCTCGAATGCGCCGTGCCGAGGGCGTGGCTCGCCGCGGTTATGACGAGGTCGCAAGCTTCGCGGATCGTCATAAAATAACGCACCATATCCGGATGCGTCACCGTGACCGGCCCGCCCGCTTCGATCTGAGCCTTGAATTTCGGCACGACCGAACCGTTCGAGGCCAGCACGTTACCGAATCGCAC
>DASZCJ010000454.1:0-2940 GCA_035943155.1 Xanthobacteraceae bacterium
GCAGATGAAAACATCCCGCATCGCTCGCTCCATTTTCGAGGCTTTTGTCTATTTACGGGCCGCGGCGGACAGGGTCAAACGGAACGAGGTGCATCTCAGCCGAAGGCGTTGAGCAGGTTAAGCAACTGGGTGCGACGCCCGGCGCCGATCAATTTGACGATCTGGCGTTCGTGTTGCGCTGCCAAGCGCTTGATTTGAGCGAGCGCTTTTTCCCCCGTCGGCGTGAGAAACAGCGAATGCCGGCGGCCGTCATCGGCGGCCGATCGCCGTTCGATCCAGCGCCGCCGCTCGAGCTCGTGCAACATGCGCGCCAGCCTAGCGCGCTCGATATTTAATGTCTTGCCGATCGCTGCCTGCGAGCGGCCGCGATTGGCAGCGATGACAACCAGCACCGAATATTGCGCCGGGCGTAGATCGAACGGCGCCAGCGTCTCGATGAAGTCCTTGAACACCGCAACCTGCAGTCGCCGCAAAAAATAGCCGACGTGACCTTTTAGTTCGCCAAGGTCGAGCCGATCAGGCGCGGTGGCGCGCGCGGGCGAGCGTAAGGAGGCGCGCTTGCCCGTTCGACGCAGCGGCGGCGCGACCGAGCCTTGGCGCCTGATGGGAATCCGTCGGCGGGGAAGCGGCATTCCTATATCTCCGCGGGGGTCGGAACTGGTAAAAAATCGCCTAGCGCCGGCTTGACCGCATATTGTTGTCAATGACAACATATAGCGCTTGCGGTCGCGAAGGCCAAATGCCGCCGCCGCACGCCAATCGGGAGGATCGCATGCTCAAGCTCGCCACGCTCGCGGCTGCGCTGTTGTGTGTAACGTGGTCGCCGGCCGAAGCCGAGATGAACGGGGCAACGCGCATCGGCGTTCTCAACGACATGTCGAGCGTTTATTCCGACTTCCAAGGTCCCGGCTCGGTCGTTGCGGCGCAGATGGCGGCCGAGGAGTTCGCCAAACAGTCAAAGCGCAAGGTGGAAATCCTCTCCGCCGATCATCAGAACAAGCCCGACATCGGCGCGGAGATCGCGCGACGCTGGTTCGACGTCGAAGGCGTCGACATGATCATCGACGTGCCGAATTCCGCCGTTGCGCTCGCGGTTGCGGATATCGCGCGCGACAAGAATAAGGTCTTCATCGGCTCGGGCGCCGGCACGGCTTTGCTAACCGGCGCGAAATGCTCGCCCAATACCGTGCACTGGACCTACGATACCTGGGCGATGGGCCACGGCGTCGCGCGCGGCCTCCTGCAGCAAGGCGGCAAGACCTGGTTCTTCGTCACCGCCGATTACGCTTTTGGCGACGATCTGCAAAAGCAGGCGAGCGAGGAAGTCCTCGCCGAAGGCGGTCAGGTGCTCGGCGGCGTGCGTCATCCGCTCGGTACCAGCGACTTCTCCTCGTTTCTTTTGCAAGCGCAAGCGTCGCGCGCCCAGGTGGTTGGGCTCGCCAATGCCGGCGGCGATACCGTCAATACCATCAAGCAGGCGGGCGAGTTCAATCTCGGAGCGCAACAAAAAATCGTGGCGCTGATCTTCGATCTGCAAAGCGTTCCGGCGCTGGGGCTGCAAACGGCGCAGGGCATCACCGCGCTCAACGCGTTCTATTGGGACCTCAACGATCAAACGCGCGCCTGGTCCAAGCGCTATCAGGAGCGACATCCGAAAAAGGACATGCCCAATCACATGCAGGCGGGCGTTTACTCCGCGACGCTCGATTACCTTCGCGCGGTCGACAAAGCTGGCGCGCCGTCGGATGGACGCGTCGTCGTCGCCGAGATGAAGCAAAGCCCGATCGACGACCCGTTGTTCGGCCATGTCGTGATCCGCCAAGACGGCCGTGCCGTCCATTCGATGTATCTGTTGCAGGTCAAGACGCCGAGCGAATCCAAAGACAAATGGGACGTCTTCAAGGTGACGACGACCATTCCGGCCGAACAGGCTTTTCGTCCGCTGAACCAAGGCGGCTGCCCGCTGGTGCCAAAACAGTAGAGTTTGCCGGACAGCCGGCATCTTGACCGCAGCGGCAATGGCCGGTTTTGTTGCTGATGAATGCCGCAGCCTAGCCCCGCCCTGATCGTACGCTCGTTGAGGCGACAATGTCCTGGTCCGAGCTTCCTTCCTCGCTAAAAGCCGCGCGGCATGGCGCGATCGCGGTGCTGCGGCTCAACCGCGCGCAAAAGCGCAACGCGCTCAATGATCCGATGGTGGCGGGCATCGAAACCTTCTTCTCGACCTTGCCTGATGATATCCGCGCGGTGGTGCTCTGCGGCGACGGCGACAATTTCAGTGCCGGGCTCGACCTGACCGAATTAGTCGATCGCAAGACCTTCGACGGGGTCGCGCATTCGCGATCCTGGCACCGCGCCTTCGATCGCATGGAATTCGGCAGCGTACCGGTGGTCGCCGTCCTGCACGGCGCCGTGGTCGGCGGCGGGTTGGAATTGGCGGCGGCGGCGCATGTGCGCGTCGCCGAGCGCAACGCCTTCTACGCGCTGCCCGAGGGCAGCCGCGGCATCTATATCGGCGGCGGCGGATCGGTACGGCTGCCGCCGCTGATCGGCACCGCGCGCGTCATGGACATGATGCTGACAGCGCGCACACTGTCCGCCGAAGAGGGTCAGACCATCGGGTTGTCGCAGTATCTCGTCGATGAAGGCCAGGGTTTTGCCAAAGGAATGGAGCTCGCGCACCGCATCGCCAGCAATGCGCCGTTTACCAATTTTGCGGTGATGCATCTTCTCCCGCGCATCGCGCGCAGCGATCCGGCCGCCGGCTATATCACCGAAGCGCTGGCGGCGGCGATCGCGCAGGGCGACGACGAAGCCAAGGCGCGGCTCAAAGCGTTTCTGGAAAAACGCGCGCCGAAAGTGGCGCGCAGCTAGGTCGCAGATGAGTTCACAGTTAAGCGTCAGGCCTACCTCCATTCCCTCTCTCCAGGGGGAGAGGGT
>DASZCJ010000455.1:0-10101 GCA_035943155.1 Xanthobacteraceae bacterium
CAACGGATGTGCGCCGATTTGCCCCAAAATCAAGCGGATTCGCGCTGCAGGCCGTCTGCGGCGACCCTTAGCGCAGGGCACAAAAACGCGCAAGGCAGGCGTGTATAGCGCGCCTTCGGGCCGAGAAGCGGCGGTCTTCTAAATCTGCAGCCAAGAGCTGCACGCCGGTCGTCTTTCGCGGTGTTGCATGTTAGGTTCGCGCCGCGATTTTCCGGACTGCAAATCATGAATGACGCGACGAACAAGGTGACCCAGGCTGCGCCGGTCAATGCGCAAGAGCATTGGACTGCCAAAGACGGCGATGTGAAGCTCTTCATGTTCGAGAAGTTTGCCGGCGATCGGACAAGCGCCACCGGCAGAATCTTACTCGTGCACGGCTCGTCCATGGCAGCGCAGCCGACCTTCGACCTGCAGGTCGACGGCCGGCCCGATTCATCGGTCATGGATTGGTTCGCCCGCCGCGGCTTCGACTGCTGGTGTGTCGACATGGAAGGCTATGGGCGCTCGACCAAGGACCGCGACAACAACGCGCCGATTGCCCAAGGCGCGGACGATTGTCTGGCGGCAGCGACCTATATCCAGCGGTTACGCGGCAACCGGCCGCTCTTGGTCTACGGCATTTCGTCCGGCGCGCTACGGGCGGCCTTGTTCGCGCAACGCCATCCGCAACTTGTCGCGCGGCTCGCGCTCGACGCCATGGTGTGGACTGGCGCGGGCTCCCCGACGCTCGCCGAACGCAAAAAGAAACTTGCCGAGTTCAAGGCCAAGAACCGGCGGCCGATCGACAAGGCATTCATTCATTCAATCTTCGATCGCGACCATCCGGGCACGGCGGAGGATAAGGTCATCGACGCGTTCGCCGACGCAGTGACGGCGCTCGACGATTCGGTCCCGACAGGCACCTATGTCGACATGTGCAGTCATTTGCCCGTGGTCGACCCGGAACGAATCACGGTGCCGACGCTGATCATGCGCGGCCAATGGGACGGTATCGCCAGCTTCGACGATCTGATGGCATTTTTCGCCCGGCTGCCCAACCCCGATAAGCATTTCGCGGTGATGCCGGGCGTTTCGCATGCCAGTTTTCAGCAAAAAAATTATGCGCTCGTTTATCACATCCTGTGGAGTTTCTTCACGCAGCCGGCGCCGGTCTATCTTGGATGACGCAAAGCGCTCGGCGCAGGACGATTTCCAATTGTGGTTTGGAACAGGTTGGCGGCTGAGCAGGCAAGCGAGCAGACATAAAATGCACGGCGTGGTCTGCAGAGGATTGCCCTTAGCCGCCCTCCTCGCCTGCGGCAGCCTGATCGCGTCTTATTCGGACGCGCTGGCCCGGAACCATCAGCGAAGCCATTTGCCGCAGTCTCGTGCTGCGGCCACGGCGCAGCCGCCCTCGCGCATCGCGTGTACGGTATTGGGATGCCAGCCGGTCCCGGCCGCCTGCACACCGGTGGGAGGCAAAACAGTTGCCGACCGGCTATGACATCATCCTTTGTCCGCCGGGCGTTTGGCCGTTCTGATCGAGCGGCGCCACGACGGCAAAATCTTATTCTTTTCAATAAGATGGCGGGAGCGACGGGACTCGAACCCGCGACCTTCGGCGTGACAGGCCGACGCTCTAACCAACTGAGCTACGCCCCCGCGGGCGCCGTCGGCAGTTAAGGCTCACGTTCCGCCGAGTCAAGGATTTGGGGCCTAAATCACTATTCTCGCAGCGCCTTATCCTTGCCATAGAGGGGAACCAGACAAGCTCGTGATGCAGAAAACATCGGTGGAATGGGCAAAATAGCGTGGTCAGCCGCAGCCGAATCGTTTAACTGCTTCGCTGTGAGCGGCGTTTTTTTCACGCCACCGCTTTTTTGAGGAGGGACTAATGACGGCTGGTAAAACAACTGCAACGACCGTGACATTGAAACATCTCGCCGCGAGCCTTGCGGAGGACAACGAGCTCTCCAAGAAGCAGGCCGAAGCCATCCTCGGCGGCCTCGTTGGAAATATCGTCAAGCACCTGAAAAAGGGCGAGCGCATCCGCATCGGCGGTCTCGGCATTTTGCAGGTTAGGAAACGCGCCGCGCGCATGGGCCGCAATCCTGCGACCGGCGAACCGATTCAGATCAAAGCGAGCAAGAAGGTCGCGTTCCGCGCCTCGAAGGAACTCAAAGAAGCGATCTGATTACCCTTCCTCGGCAGACCTGCAAACGCGGGTCTGACGTCGCTCACCGCCCGCATGCCGTCGCACGGAGTTGCGATGGCGGCGGGCGTTTTCTTTTGTCGGCTTTGCCTTTGCTGAGAAGAAGCGCACGGGGCCGCCTTTGCCTTACCGTTTCGGCGCGGCAGCCCTCCCTCGCTTCGCACTCCCGGTCTCCGCGCGGCTGCGCCACGCGTAGCTCGCGAAGCGAGCGAAGGCTGGTGGGCGGTGAAGGACTCGAACCTCCGACATTCTGCGTGTAAAGCAGACGCTCTACCAACTGAGCTAACCGCCCAAATCTCCGGTCACCTCCGCGAGATTTATTCCCGCACCGCGTCGCGGCGCAAGCGCAGCGAGTGTCCCGATTCCGAAGTTCGTAAGCATTTGCGGCGCGCTCGTACGAACTTCGGAATCGATAAAGACACTAGCAAATTATGATTCTAGTGTGGGTTTTGGATTTGAAGTTCCCAGCCGAGCCAGCCGCTTGATCGTAGGAACTTCAAATCCATCACACTAGTGTTGCGGATGGATCACGCGGGCAGCATTTGCTTGCAGCCGAGCGGTTGAAAATGCCCGCGGCGCGCGACAGTGCCGGCAGAATATGAGATAACAGCTTACCGAAAAGCGACCGGCCGGATGCCCGGAAGGGGGAACGACGGGCCGAATGCCCGGCAAAAACGGGGGGACCATGATCCGGATATCGGTTTTGTCGCTTGCTTTCGTATTTGTGGTAGCGGCCGCAGCCGCCCAGCAATTGCCACCGCAGCCGCCGCCTGTTGCTTCGCAAATGGGCCAAGGAGATCAGCGGGAGCGCGCGGCCTGTCATCCGGATGTGACCAGGTTTTGCCAGACCCAGCTGCAGATCAATCCGAATGACACGCTGGGTATTCTAGGTTGCCTGCAAGCGAACCGGCCCAAGATCAGCCGCGCCTGTCAGCAGGTCCTCGCCAGCCACGGCCAATAAGCCTTCGCAGAAAAGCTAGACGGATCGGGCTGAACGGCGGCTTCGCGTCACACCGCTCAGGGTGAGTGCTCGTCTTGCATTTCCAGCACCTTTTCCACGGTGCTGCGCTCAACGTGTTCGGCCAAGCGAACCCAGGATTGGGCGAGCGTCAGCTACAACGCCTTATCCTCATCGTCCGCGGCGCGCTGCGCCATCGCGACACACTCTTCGGCGCAGCGCCGGTGATTGCGCGTGATACTCCCCCGGGTAAGCCCAACGACGCGTGAATTTCACTAAACGACTGCGGCGATGGCGGGATCATGCGCGGGCGGAACTCGAGCGAAGCTCGCTAAAAACTAGGTGTTGGAACCTGTATTGCTCCCAGTTGGAGCCATCAGCCTCGACGACTGTGTTACGCGCGCAATTCATGGCTTAGGTCAGCCGTTGTTGAATAATAGGCCACGCCACGAATCGCCCACAAAAAAACCCCACCAAGTCTTACTTCGCCATGCATTATGGGATTAGCTGCACTGCAACAAGTTCCGTTGCATCGCAACAAAGGAACTCCATATTTCGCCTGTGATTCCGGCCGGTTGCCGGAAGAAAGGACGAAAACCCATGTTGTTACCGATTATCCGCTTCTTTCAGAACTGGAAGCGATATGGGCTCGCCGTGCAGGAACTTTCCCAATTGAGCGACCGTGAATTGGCCGACATCGGAATTACCCGCGGCGACATTGCCCGCATCGCTTGGGACCAATCCGACCGCTAAGGCTTTTTAAGGCTACGGCGATCCCATGCTTGCAGCGCCCGGCTTTTGCCGGGCGCTGCGCTTTTCTGCGGGCCCTCGTGCAAGCCTGCCGGCGCGCTCATACCGCAACCGCTTTGCCTTTGTCCGGCACGATGACTTTGGTGGCATGGCCGCCCATGCTGCAACAAAATTATCCGCTGTCGCGTCGATGATCGGAAACGAGCCGTAATGGCAAGGGATCACCGCGTCGAGCTTAAAGAAACGCTTCACCGCCAGCGCCGCCGTGGCCGCGTTCATGGTGCAGCGATCGCCGATCGGCACCATGGCGATGCGCGGCTGGTGGATTTCGGCGATCAGCGCCATGTCGGAAAAGATGTCGGTGTCGCCCATATGATAGATGGTTGGCTCGCCTCGCGCCTTGACGATGGCACCGCATGGATTGCCGAGATAAACCGACGCGCCATTGACGATGTCGCCTGAGGAGGTCGGCGCGCACCAATGAGACGGTGAAGCCGCCGAGATCGGTGGTGCCGCCGGTATTCATTGGATTGAGCTTTTCGAGACCTTTGGCCACGAGCCACATGCCGAGATCGTAGTTGGTGGTGACCGTGGCGCCGTTGGACTTCGCAATATCAAGCGTATTGCCGACATGATCGCCGTGCCCGTGGGTCAGCACGATATGCGTCACGCCTTTGATCGCCGCGGCTCTGTCGGAGACGAAAGCGGGATTGCCGGTGAAAAACGGATCGATCAGGACCGCATGGCGGAGTGGCCATACCAGGTAATTTGCATGACGGAACCTTTGCGCTGCGTGAGGCTTGATGCGTTCAACCATAATAACGCGGGCGTTGCTGAAAAAGCTCATCGCGCAATAGATGCACCATGGCCGCGGCGCGTGTCGCGCTGCCCTGCGCTCCGTGCTAACGGCATGCCATGCCGGTTCTCGCACTTGCCGATGCCGCCGCACTTTTGCCGGAGCGCGGCGCGCTGATCGGCCTCGATCTCGGTACCAAGACCATCGGCGTCGCCGCCAGCGATCCCGATCGGCGGATCGCAGCGCCGGTCGAAACCATCGCGCGCAAGCGTTTCGCACTCGATGCGCAGCGCATCCTCGAACTTGCCGCCGAGCGGCGCGCCACAGGTTTCGTGCTTGGCCTGCCAATGAATATGGACGGCTCGGAAGGGCCGCGCGCGCAATCGACCCGCGCCTTTGCCCGCAATCTAGCGCGCCTGACCGAGCTGCCGATCGCGCTGTGGGACGAACGGCTGTCGACCGCTGCCGTGGAGCGAGCGCTGATTGCCGCGGATGCAAGCCGGGCCGCGCGCAAAAGCGTCATCGATCAGCACGCGGCCGCTTATATCTTGCAGGGTGCCCTCGATCGGTTATCGCACGCGCGGTCGGCGCGGTTGTGACCCTTCTGCGACATGGGCTGCTGAGGATTTTTGCAGCACACCCCCCATTCCGGCGAACGCAACTGTAACGGGTGCAAAGGGCGTGATGAAATAACCGGAAATATCATTGGCAGGGGCTGAGGTCTCACTGGGCTACGCATGAGCTTCGCAATTGGAGTCAGTTGGGGTCTTGCTCTGGTCTTATTTGCTGTGGCCTTTTGAAACCGTCGGCAACGCCCTATTCGGAGTACTTTCACCACACCTTCCGGCTCGATTGCGCGACCACCAAAGAGAAGTGCCATGCCAAATGCAAGTGAGGTGCTAGTCCACATCGATGATGATGGGTCAATACGAGAGCTCACTGAAGCCGAGAAGAAATATGTTGATACCGAGTTTTCACCTTTCGATGGGGCAAGGCCTTACATCAAGTTACATTATTCCCAGCGGACTGCGTTAGGCGAGATTAGAGGCTATTTGCCACGCACGGAAGTGCCGGAAGGCATAGCCATTAACCCGGCGCCGTCGGAACACGAGCCTGAGCATAAAACACCGAAAACAGTGGCCGAATCGATCTCCGAGCTGATCCGGAAACACACTCAAAACTGATGCAAGAGATCATGCCTTACGCCACGATACAACCGCCGTTCACGCTCAAGCTCCGGGAGATGCCGAAAAAGGAACTTCACCGCTACTACCATTGGTTCATGGAGGTACTTCCGCAACGAATCGAGGAACTGGCCGCAGCAGTGAGAAAGACACCCGGATTTGAAAGCTGCAGCCTGACTGCACGCCTGCCTCGCTGGACGCACTTGGGCAGTGGTTCGCCGAACAGGTCGAAACCCGAAGCCGAACGCAAGGGGAGCTTCAGGCAATCAAAGACCGTCTTGTTTTTCCGATGGACATTCCCGCTGAAGAGCTAACCAACCGGACGTTTTCGCTGCCAATGGATATCGGCATGTACTTCAGCCAAGTGTTGATGAAAAACTACCCGTCCCTCAAATGGGAGCAGCCACTTGGCAACAAAAGGTTCGCTGATTATGGCCAACCATGCCTTGTCGGATTTGGCCCGGTGTCTCCGAACCCGGTGCGTATCGGGCATGTCTTCGCCCACGGGCTGGCGGATAAAACCTACACCGGCAAGAGACTGCGAGAAGTTTACGATTACTGGGCAAAGCTCGTTCGAGCGCAATCTTAAACTGTTGCGCCCTACTTTCCGGTGCATCGCTGCCGCGCGTGGCCGATCCGCACTTGCCGGGGCAGTCGGATTGGGCCTATAGCAACGCTTTAATGACCAAGGCCCAGCCCCCGACACGGCACATCGTTTCGATCAACGACCTCACCAATAAGGAGATCGAAACGATCTTCGAGGTCGCGCAGGGCTTTCTCAAGGACCTCGCAGACGATCACGTGCCCTATCGGATCGGGCGCAGCACCAATCTTGCGTCCAAATTCATCCTGGCGAGCCTTTTTTACGAGCCGTCGACACGCACGCGCCTGTCGTTCGAAAGCGCCATGTTGCGCCTTGGCGGCGCCAATATCACCAGCGCCGACCCGGCAGTCAGCTCGGCGGCAAAAGGCGAAAGCCTGGCGGATACGATCCGGGTCATTTCGAACTACGCCGATATTGTCGTTATCCGCCATCCGCGCGACGGCGCGGCGCGGCTCGCGGCCGAATACGCGCAGATCCCGGTGATCAACGGCGGCGACGGCAGCCACGAGCATCCGACGCAAACGCTGTGCGACCTGTTTACGCTTAAATCCAAGAACAAAAATCTGCGCAGCATGAAGATCGCCATTTCCGGCGACCTTAAGGGCAGCCGCACCATCCATTCGTTCGTTTATGCATTGGCGCGCTTCGGCGCCACGATCGAGCCGCTACCGGCGCCCGGGATGGAGCTGCCGGCGCATGTCGATCGCCGGCTGCGCGAGGAATTTCACAGCCGCATGGTGTCAAAGGATCAGGCCGGCACGATCGATGCGCTCTATGTCACGTCCGACCAGCCGCATCAGCTCTCACTTTATGCCGAGCCGGAGATCGAGATCGATTACGGCTTGGTTTTGCAAAAGAAAATCGACGCCGTCTATGTCACGCGCTTCCAGAAGGAGCGATGGTCGGAGCAGGAGCGCCCCTACCCCCGGATCGATGCGAAATTTCTTGGCGAGCCCAAATACTCCGAAGCGAGCGTCATGCATCCCTTGCCGCGGGTCAACGAACTGGACGCGTCACTCGATACCGACCGCCGCGCGATGTATTTCCAGCAAGCAGCCTATGGCGTCCCGGTGCGCATGGCGTTGATCTCCCTGCTCTTGCATTTGCATAAGAATAAATCGCTGCACAAATTCCCCGGCGGCTTCGCCAAACCCGATTATCCGCTCTACGCCCAGCCGATCGGCTCCGGACTGCACTGCGCCAACCAGAACTGCATCACCTGCGATCCCGCCGAAAGCCAATACGCCGCCAATAAATTTTATGTCGTGGCGCGGCCGGACCGTCACGACATAAAATTGCGCTGCGCCTATTGCGAGACCGATATCGAAACCGAAACGGCAGACGCCGCATTCGTGGTCGCCGATACCTCGCGCAAGACGTTTTCGTCCGGACTTGCCGCGTTGACGAAAGCGCCGGCCGAGAAGCACAAGCATCTGGTGATCTATCGCAGTGAAGCCGATGCGGTGGCGGCTGGGTTTCACGTCCGCGAGACGAGCGCCGGCAAGCTGCGCACGGGATGAGCCCGCTGCGGCGCCCGGTTTTCCATAATCAACGATCCCGCGATCACAAGCCGAGATGCATCCTGCTGTGCTCCACTATGCCGCGGCCCTGATCTTCGGTTATCTGTGCGGTTCGATACCGTTCGGCGTGCTGTTGACCCGGCTCGCCGGCGCGCCCGATTTGCGCAATGTCGGCTCCGGCAATATCGGCGCCACCAATGTGCTGCGCACCGGCCGTAAGCTCCTAGCCGCCGCCACGCTTGCCGGCGACATTCTTAAAGGCACCGCCGCCGTCGCCGTGACCGGCTTTGTTTTCGGCCGCGATGCGGCGCTCTACGCCGCGCTCGGCGCACTGCTCGGTCATTTGTTTCCGGTTTGGCTCAACTTTAAGGGCGGCAAAGGCGTCGCCACCTATGTCGGCCTTTTGCTCGGGCTCGATTTATGGCTGGCGCTCACGGCATTCTGCCTGATCTGGGTCGCGATCGCGGCGGCGTCGCGCTATTCGTCGCTCGCGGCCTTGAGCGCAACCACCGCCACGCCGGCGGTGCTGTGGTGGAACGGCAATGTGGCGGAGGCAAAACTATTTCTGCTGTTGTCGGCGCTGGTCTGGCTGATGCATCGCGCCAATATTACGCGACTGATCAGCGGCACGGAAAACCCGATCGGCGGCGCGTAATAATCAGGACTGGATTCCCGCCTACGCGGGAATGAACGACGGGCCGACTACTCTGCCGCTTCGACGGCGACGTGCGCCGCCCGCACCGGAGCACCATAGGTGTGCGGAATCTTGTCGGCGAACACTTCAACAAAATGGTCGGTCTCGCCCGGCGAGGTATGCGGCCGCAGCGCCTCGTCGAAATGACTGCGCGCGGCTGGGTCGCTCGCCACCTGCGCCATGATCCGCCGATAGCGCCAAATCAGCCGCAACCATTGCGAGGTCACTTTAAGAAAATCGGCGAGACGCCAAGGATAAAACACAAGCGGATGAGGAACCCGCATGCCAAAACGCCGCTGCGTTCGCACCTTGCGGCGGAGAAATCCGAATTGCAGCGGATGCACGCCCTCGATGCGGGCAGCGCCGGAAAAGATGGTCAGCGAATCCAGCACTTTGGTGCGATTGATGCCTGAAACGATGGCGCGGCGCATGATCGTTTCGACGTGTTCGTCAGTATAGTAACGCCGCCACGCATCGGCATAGACCCCCACCCAGGTTTCTTTCGACATCAGCGGATGGCCGGTGCAGGCATGTTCCAGATCGTATTTGTTCATGTCGGGATCCATCGCCACCCCGCTCATGAAAAGCTTCTTGTGGTCTTCCGATCCCGGTAGCGGCGTCAGATAGAAGAACTCCAGAATGTCGACCGGCAGTTCCTTCTTGATGATCTCGATGTCGCGCGCGATCGATTCCGGCGTATCGGTTGGAAAACCGAGGATGTAGCCGGCATAGGTCATGACCTTTTGCGCCCGCCAGGCGAGCAGCATATCGCGATATTCCCAAATCTTGTTTTGGCGTTTCTTGGTGCCCATCAGCGATTCCGGATTGATGTTCTCCAATCCGATGAACACCGCGGTGCAGCCGGCACGCGCCGATTTCTCGATGAAGCCGGGAATACGGTGGCACAATGTGTCGACCTGCAGCAGCAGTCGAATTCTAAAACCTTCATGCTCGCGCAGCTCGATCAGGCGATCGAGGATCGGCTCCCAGTTGCGGTTGCGCGCGAAATTGTCGTCGGTGATGAAGAAGCGCGTGATCCCCTGCCCCGCGTTGGCGCGCACGATCGCCTCGACGTCATCCGGCGTGCGATAGCGCGATTTGCGGCCCTGCACATTGATGATGGTGCAGAAGCTGCACTGGAATGGGCAGCCGCGCCCGGCATCGAAGCTTGAATAGTGTCCGGCCACGCGGGTTACCACCGAACGCGGCAGGATCGGGTAGACGGCAGCCGCCATTTCCGGAAGGTCGTTGAGATATTTGTAGATTGGCTTGGCCTTTCCGGCCGCGACGTCGCATAAAACTTCCGCCATGCGGCCTTCAGCCTCGCCGGCGAATAATGTGATGCCGAGATCGAGCGCCTGTTTTAAGTCCGCCGGCAGTTCCGGCAGCATGGCGATGCAGCCA
>DASZCJ010000456.1:0-5734 GCA_035943155.1 Xanthobacteraceae bacterium
CACCGGCAAGGCCGCATTCACCGGCGATGTCGCCATCGCTGACGGGCGCATTGTTGGCGTCGGCGGCAAGCAAGGTCCCGCCAGGCGCGATATCGATGCTGGCGGACTTCTGGTCACGCCCGGCTGGGTCGACGCGCACACCCATTATGACGGACAGGCGATGTGGGACCCGCTGTTGGCGCCGTCGTGTTGGCATGGCGTGACGACGGTGTTGTTCGGCAATTGCGGCGTCGGCTTTGCGCCGGTGAAGAAGCACCATCGCGGCGCGTTGATGGATCTGATGGAAGGCGTCGAAGAAATTCCCAACCCAGTGCTGGCGGCGGGCCTGAGCTGGGAGTGGGAGACTTTTCCGCAATTCATGGATGCGCTGGAGCGGCGGCCGCATGCCATCGATATCGGCGCGCAGGCCGCGCATCTGCCGCTACGGGTCTATGTCATGGGCGATCGCGCGGTGCAGCGCGAAACGGCGACGCCGGATGACGTTGCCGAGATGCGCCGGCTCACCATCGAGGCGCTGCAATGCGGCGCCTTCGGCTTTACTACCTCGCGCACGGATTCGCATAAAACGCCTGATGGCGAACTGGTGCCATCGCGCGATGCCGATGCCGATGAGCTGGTCGGGATCGGTTCGGCGCTCGGCGCCGTCGGCATGGGCGCTTTCGGCATGAACAGCGACTTTGACGACGAGGATTATGAGCTTGCCTGGATGACCAGGCTCGCGCGCCAGACCGGACGGCCGGTGTGGTTCTTGCTCACCGACCGCTATGAAGACCCACGGCGCTGGCGGCGGCTCCTTGACGCGACGCATGCGGCGCGCGCGCAGGGCCTCTCGTTCACCGCGCAGATCGCCGGCCGGCCGATCGGCGTCATGATGGGCGTCGGCACCGCGCTCAATCCGTTCACGGTGCGGCCAAGCTACAAGAAACTCGAATCGCTGCCGATCGCCGAACAGCGCAAGCGGCTGCGCGATCCGGAAATACGCCGGCAGATTCTCGGCGAGGCGCCGTCCGACGCCGACGTCGCCAAGCTCGCGCAATTCCGCCAGGCGGTGACGCGCAAGTGGGACAGGTTCTATGTGATGGGCGACCCGCCGGATTACGAGCCGGCGCCAGAGAAAAGCGTCGCCGCGATCGCCGCGCGCGAAGGCCGTCCGCCCGACGAAGTCGCCTACGACTACATCACCGGCGGCGAAAGCCAATATCTCTATTTCCCGGTCGTGAACTACGTGTCGGGCGACCACGCGCCGATTTTTGAAATGCTCAACGATCCGGCCTGCTTGCTGGGCTTAAGCGACGGCGGCGCGCATTGCACCTCGATCGTCGATGCCGGCGTGCCGACTTTCATGCTGATGCATTGGGGCCGCGACCGCAGCCGTGGACCGCGTCTGCCGCTCGAACATCTGGTCAAGCGGCAAACCAGCGAGACCGCCGATTTCTTCGGCTTTACCGACCGCGGCCGGCTCGCGCCCGGGCTGCGCGCCGACATCAACGTGATCGATTTCGGCAATCTCACAGTACGCAAGCCCGAGCTCGTGCACGACATGCCGGCCGGCGGGCGGCGTTTCGTGCAGCGCGTCAAAGGCTATGAGGCGACGCTGGTCGCCGGCACGCCGCTGTTCGAGCGCGGCGAACATACCGGCGCCCTGCCGGGCCGCCTGGTGCGCGCCGGACGTGAAAGTGCGGTGCTGGCGGCGGAATAAACGCGCGCGCCATGCAGCGGAGCGTCGCGAAGATCCTGACAACCCATGTCGGCAGTCTTCCGTTCCTGTCGCTCGACACCGGCGTGGCGATCGGCGACCAGACGCATCTGGCCGACGATGTGGCGGCCATCGTCGCGCGGCAGCGCGCGATCGGCATCGATATCGTCAACGAAGGCGAATATTCCAAAGGCGGCGACTGGCTGCGTTACATGCAGAACCGGTTCGGCGGTTTCACCGAGATCGCCGCGGGCGATGAGAAACCGCTGATCGAACGGGGCAAGGATCGCGAGGAATTCGCGGACTTTTATCGATACGCCACCGAGCGTGGCACATTGTTCTATGCGCCCGGCGCGCAGATCGCCAAGAAGCGCCCGGTGCAGGCTTGCACCGGCCCGGTCACCTATGTCGGTCAGGCCGAACTGAAGAAAGAAATCGAGGTCACGGTGGCGGTCGCCGGCACCGCGAATGCGTTCCTGACTTCGACCGCGCCCGGAAGCCTCGAAGTCTATCGGCACAATAGCTACTACAAGAACGACGAGGACTATGTCTTCGCGCTCGCCGAGGCGATGCGGATCGAATACGAGGCGATCGCCGCTGCCGGCCTCATTCTGCAAATCGACGATGCCTGGCTGCCGGCCCTATGGGACCGGATCGGCATGGCGATGGGGCTTGCCGCGTTCCGCGCCCGCTGCGCGATGCGGATCGACGCGCTCAATCATGCATTACGCAACATTCCGGAAGATCGTGTGCGCTATCATCTGTGCTGGGGCAGCTGGCACGGGCCGCACGCCTTCGATCTCGAACTGCAGCACATCGTCGACATCGTGCTCAAAGTCAAAGCGCAAGCCTTTCTGATCGAAGGCGCCAATGCGCGGCACGAGCACGAGGTTGCGATCTGGGACGACGTCAAACTCCCGGCCGGCAAGATTCTCATTCCCGGCGTCGTTACCCATTCCACCGATGTCGTGGAGCATCCCGAACTCGTCGCGCAGCGCCTGCAACGCTATGCAAGCCGGATCGGCAAAGAGAACTTGATCGCCGGCGCCGATTGCGGCTTTGGCGGCCGCTCGCATCCGCAGATCGCCTGGGCCAAATTGCGCGCGCTGGTCGAAGGCGCGGCTCTGGCGAGCAAGGCGCTTGGTTTTCCGGCATCGTAAAGGCCCGCTTGCGGAAAAGGCGCGCATCCGCCTTAATCGAACCAACAAGGAAGATCGTGCGGCGCTCCAGCCGAACCGGGGATCGTTAAGGGGGGAAACACCATGGCCGCGGCGAAGGTCAACGTCATTGAACTGATCGACCGCCATCCAGTGACGCCGTTTCAGATCGGCGTTCTGATCCTGTGCATGCTGGTGGCGGCGCTCGACGGTTTCGATACCCAGGCGATTGGTTATACCGCGCCGGCGATTGCCGCCGTCATCCATTTGCCGATGCCGCAATTCGGCCAGGTCGGCTCGGCGGGATTGGTCGGCGCGGCGATCGGCGCGCTGTCGTTCGGGCCCTTGGCCGACGTGTTCGGCCGCAAATGGTTCATGATCATCGCCGTCGTCGTGTTTGCGGTGTTCAGCTATCTCACCTCGACATCCACCTCGCTCAACCAATTGCTGGCCTACCGCTTCTGCACCGGGCTCGGCCTTGGCGGCGTCACGCCGGCTTTTCTGGCGATGGGCGCGGAGCTTGCGCCCAAGCGGCTGCGCGACGTGTTCGTCACCGTACTGTTTGCGTCGTTTCCCGGCGGCGGCCTGATCGGTTCGCTCACCAGCGCCTGGGTGATCCCGACCTTCGGCTGGCAATCGGTATTTTATATCGGCGCCGTGGCGCCGCTCGTCGTTGCCGTGGTGCTGATAATTTGGCTGCCGGAATCGATCCGCTTCCTGCTCGCGCGCAATATGCGCCAGGAGGAAGTACGGCGCACGCTCGAGCGCATTATGCCCGGCGAAGTGCCGCCCGGTGTCGAACTCGTCGCACCGCCCGATCCGGCGCGCCAGGGCGTTCCGGTCAAGCATCTGTTCATGGAAGGCCGCGCCATTCCGACGCTGCTCTTGTGGGTGCCGTTCTTCATGGTGTTCATGATCCTGGTCACCGTGACGTTCTGGACGCCGGCGGTGCTCAATTCGGTCGGCTTCTCGCTCTCCGCGGCGGCGCTGATTATCGGCCTCAATAATATCGGCAGCGTCATCGCCAGCGCCACATCGGGATGGGCGGTGCATCGCGCCGGCGCATTCCGCGTGCTCATTCCAGGCTTCATCCTGGGCGGCCTGTCGCTCGCCTGGTTCGGCCAGGCCACCTCATCGATCGCGACGCTCAGCGTCGCCTCGTTCCTCGCCGGCTTCTTTGTCGGCGGCACCGGAACCGGGCTGATCGCGGTCGCCGCCGGCATGTATCCGACCTCGATCCGCTCGACCGGCATCGGCTGGGCCATGGGCATGGGCCGCGTCGGCCAAGTGTTCGGCCCGGTGCTCATTGGCGTGCTGGTCGGCTTGGGCTACAAAGTCGGCGGCATCTTCTATGCCGCCGCGGTGCCCTGCTTTATCGGCGCGCTGTTTCTGGTTTTCTTGTACTACGCGCGCCCGGTGATGGAAGCCGATGCCGCTCCGACGGCTGCGCCGGCGGAATAAATCTCATAGCCCGAGCAGGCGCGGCAACCACAGCGAAAGCACCGGCAGATAGGTCACCAGCATCAATACGGCGAACATCACGCCGTAGAACGGCCAGATGCGCCGCAGCACCTGTTCGATGGTGACGTTGCCGACCGCGCAACCGACGAACAGGATTGCGCCAACCGGCGGATGGCACAGGCCGATGCCGAGGTTGAGCATCATGATCATGCCGAAATGAACCGGATCGACGCCGAGCTTGAGCATGACCGGAAGGAGGATCGGCGTTGAGATCAGAATCGACGGCGCCATATCGACCAGGCAGCCGAGCAGCAGCAACAGCGCGTTGACCAGCATCAGGATCACGTATTTGTTGCTTGAGATGGTGAGAAAGAATGCCGTGATCTTGGCCGGCATCTGGGTGAGCGCCATGATGTAGCCGACGCTCGAGGCGCAGGCGATCAAGGTCAGCACCATCGCCACCGTGCGCATGGTCCGGTGCACCAGCACCGGCAGATCGCGCCAGCGATAGTCGCGATAGATAAACATCGTGACGAAGAACGCCCAGACGCAGGCCACCGCGCCGGCTTCGATCGCGGTGAAAATGCCGCCGAGGATGCCGCCAAGGATGATCATCAGCGTGATCAGGCCCCACAGCGCTTCGACCGAAATCTTGACCGCTTGGCGCAGCGGCACCGCGCTGCCGCGCGGATGGCCGTCGCGATAGGCGATGACAAGACAAAGTATCACGAGCGCCAGGCCGAGCAACAATCCCGGCACCACCCCGGCCATGAACAGACTGATGATCGAGATCGTGCCGCCGGTTGCCAGCGAATAGATCACCGCATTATGGCTCGGCGGCACGAGCAGCGCCTGCACCGAAGCCGAGATCGTCACATTGGTGGCGAAGACGCGCGGAAAGCCGCTGCGTTCCATTTGCGGAATCATCACCGAGCCGATCGCCGAGGTGTCGGCGACGGCTGAACCGGAAATGCCGCTGAGAAAAGTCGTCGCCACGACGTTGACGACCGAGAGCCCGCCGCGCACCCGCGTGAAGCCGACCAGCACATCGGCGAAAGCGACAAGGCGCTTCGCCATGCCGCCCTCGGCCATGATCGCGCCGGCCAGTACGAAGAATGGGATGGTCAGCATCGCCACTTTGCTGACGCCGTCGGAAATTTTCAGCATCACCGCTTCGAGCGGAATGCCCATCCAGAAAGCGCCGGCGATCGCCGCCAGAGCGAGCGAGTAGGCGATCGGCATGCCGATGACGAAACAGGTGAGCATCGTCGCAAGGAGGACGAAGATGTCCATTTGCCTGCGCCCCCTCTTACAATGTTTTCTTACGCATGATCTTTTCCGACCTGCCTTCGCCCGCCGAAGCATCAAACGGGAGGACGAAGGTCTGGCAGGGCTTCGCGCAGGCGGGAAACCGGCCTCC
>DASZCJ010000457.1:0-11651 GCA_035943155.1 Xanthobacteraceae bacterium
GTCCGGGAGGGGGGTTAGCAGCCGGCAAGTCATCGTCAGATTCCTTTGATCTCTCGCATTCGAGCGAAATCCTTACGTCACAATATGATGGAATCGGAAAGGCGTCTCTGGTACTGGCTGCGCGCGCATCGCTTCAATAGCATCGCCTTTCGCCGCCAGACACCAATTGGACCATACATTGTGGATTTTGTTTCGCATGAGCTTCGTCTAGTGATTGAAATTGATGGTGGCCAGCACGACGGACGTGCAAGCGATGCCCGCCGCGATGAGTGGCTCAAATCGAAAAGCTATCGTGTTCTTCGCTTCTGGAATTCTGAAGTGCTGAAAAACAGGGATGGCGTGCTTGCGCGGATCGCGGACGCAATCTCAGCATCACCCCCCTCCCGCCGGTCGCGAACGATGCTCGCGACCGACGACCTCCCCCTCAGGGGGGAGGTGAAGTTCTTGCGCCGGCGGCAGGTCGAGACCTCAAATGACGGCGATCACCGTTGACGCCGGCCTGCAGCCGCGACGCTCGTTTCAAGAAGTCTGGGTCATCAGCCTCGGCCATGCGCTGACGCATTGGTATCCTGGAACGTTTTATTTGCTGTTGCCGCTAATCGGCAAAGAATTGGGCCTTTCGTACAGCGAGATCGGCTCGGTACTGACCTGCCAATATCTCGCCGGCGCCATCGCCAATATTCCGGGCGGCATTTTTGTCGATAGCGTCGGCCGCAAAGGCCTGCTGATGGCGGTGTCGCTGTTCTGGATCGGCTTTCCTTATCTCATGATGGGCGCTGCCCATGCCTATTGGATGATTCTGTGCTGCGCGACGCTGGTCGGCATCGGCAATAATCTCTGGCACCCGAGCGCGATTTCCTGGCTGGCGAACAGATTTCCGCAGCGCAAGGGCCTGGTCATGTCGATTCACAGCATGGGCGGCAATGTCGGCGACGCGGTAGCGCCGCTTGTCGCCGGCGCGCTGCTCGGCGTTCTCAGTTGGCGCGATGTCGTCATTGTCAATGTGTTGCCCGGCATACTGCTGGCGGTCTTCATAATGCTCTATCTCGGGCGCAAGCAGAGCGGCGACCGCGACGCCGGTGCTGCCGATGCCGCGCCCTCGGCGATCTCCGGCTTGGAACGGCTGCGCATGTTCGGCGCGCTTTTGAAAAATCGCGCGCTCATTACGCTCGCCACCGGCTCGGCCTTCCGCACCATGACGCAAGGCGCGCTGTTGACCTTCCTGCCGCTCTATCTGGGCCGCGCGATGGGCTATCCGCCGCTATGGATCGGCGCCTGCATGTTCGCGCTGCAGGCCGGCGGGTTCATCGCGGCGCCGATCGCTGGCCATCTCTCCGACACGATCGGCCGCCGCCAGATCATCGTCTCGAGCATGTCGATGAGCGCGGTCGTGATCTTGCTCATGATATTCGCCGGCGGCACCGGCTGGTTTGTGTTGTTCGTCTCGTTGCTCGGCTTTTTTCTGTTCGCAGTGCGAGCCGTGCTGCAGGCCTGGGTGCTCGATGCGACCCCGCCGGCAATGGGCGGCAGCGCCATCGGCTTATTGTTTGCGAGCCAGGCCTTCGGCCAGGCGGTCGGCCCACTCAGCGCCGGTATCGTCGCCGATCATTACGGGCTGATGGGCGCGTTCTATTTCCTTGCCACCACGATCGTGATCGCGAATTTCCTCGTCTTCCTGACGCCGGCCGGCTTGATGAAGCGCGGCTGATTCGGTCATCGCGGGCGGCGTGAGAACAGTAGTCAACGGCTATTGTTTGAGCATGATCTTTTCCGACCTGCCTTCGCCCGCCGAAGCATAGGAAAGGGCACCAAACCATTTGTAAGGCTTCGCGCAGGCGGGAAACCGGTTTCCACTTTTCGGAATCATGCTTTATAGGCGCCGAGTTGGACGATGCGCAGCCCGGACACCGCCGGCAGGCGCCGGTCGTTGGTGAGGAAGGCCGAACATCTGCTCGTAAGCGAAGCTGCTAATTGCAGCGCATCGGGGGTTGCAACGCCGGTCGTTGCGCGCAACTTGGCCGCCACACGCAGATGATCACGGGTGACATCGATCATGCGGACGCCGCGGCTGCGCGTCAGCACGACTTCGTAACGTTCGGCCAATTCGATATTGCCGGCGCGGTAGGGGACGACCAGCACTTCGAGCAATGTAAGTGCGGAGGCCACCAGCTCGAGTTTACCTGCGTCCGCTGCGGCGAATAGTGGTGCGATTATCGATAGGAATCGCTCATTTTCTTCAATCAAATAGATAAACACCGCCGTATCGACGCCAATCGGCCCGACACCGAGATCGTCAATCAGCGCCAAGCCGCTCGCTCGCTGGCGACATGGGAGACGGCGTCGATACCGTGCCACAACTCCTTACCAAGACCGCGCAACTCAAGAATCGAGCGAGGGGCCGGCGGCTCGAGCGCGTGGGCCAACAAGACCGTCACTTCCTGCGCGATTGAGCGGCGCTCGCGTTTGGCGCGGGCCTTTAGCTTACGGTACAGCGCGTCCGGCAGGCCCTTAACGTTCAACGTGGCCATCGATCCTCCATTCTTCCTCCATAATGGAGGAAGAATGCTCTCCGAGTCAAACCAAGGCGAGTCAAACCAAGGACTGATATCCTCGTAGCTCGCTGAACGAGCGAAGGCATCGGGCCGGAGCCGTTGGCTCGTAACGACCAAACGCAACACTCGCCGTCACACATACAGGCTCTTTATCTACGCTACTGGCCGCGTGGCCAGGAAATTTCGGTGCGCACGCGCCGCGTAAGGAGCCATATCAAAAAGGACAAGCAGCCCATCGCCGCGACCACGGAAGCGACCGGCCACGCCGAATGGCCGAGATAAGCGCCGACCACGGCTGCCGTGATTGCTGCGCCGGTTTGCTGCGCGAAGCCCATCACCGAGGAGGCAGTCCCGGCACGGTCCGGGAACGGGGTGAGCGCGCCGGCCATGGTCGCCGGCAGCGCAAAACCAAGCCCGGCGAGATAAAGCGTCATCGCGCCGACAAACCAAAGCACGTGCGGCAGCGCAAATCCGACGATCGCCGCCATGATCAATCCGCTGGCGGCCATGACCGCTGTGCCGACGCCGATCAAACGGTCCAAGCCGAACCGCATCACGATGCGCGACGTGACGAACGTGCCCAGCACATATCCGATCGCGCCAATGGCAAAGGTCATACCGAAAGCAAACGGCGACAAACCGTAAATCGCGCTTTGCATCACGACTGGCGCGCCGGAAATCCAGGCGAACAGCCCGACAAAGGCAACCGTGAGAATCGCGAGATTGGCGAGAAAGCCGTGGTGCACAGCGACCGAACGATACAGCGCGCCCATTCCGGCAAACGAAAACGGCGTCTTGATCGGCTCCCGCAACGTTTCCGGCAACAGCCGCGCGGCGGTCGCGCCGATGACGGCAGCGATGAGCACCAGCAGCACAAAACTAGCACGCCAGCCGAACCAAACCTGCAAACCGCCGCCAATCACCGGCGCGATAATCGGCGCTACGCCAGTGATCGCGCCCATCAGCGACAATTCGCGGCCGGCGCGGGCGCCGGAATAAATGTCGCGCACCACCGCGCGCGCCAGCACGATCGCTCCGGCGCCGCCGACGGCTTGAAGAAAGCGCAACGCGATCAATCCGCCGATCGACTGCGCGGCGGCGCAGCCGACAGTGGCGAGCGCATAGAGCATCAGCGCCGCTAAGAGCACCGGTCGGCGGCCGAGCCGGTCGGAAACCGGTCCGTAGAAAATCTGCGCGACGGCAAAGCCGAACAAATAACTGGAAATCGTCAGTTGCACGTCGAGCGTCGGCGCCGCCAGCGTGCGGCCGATATCGGGCAGCGACGGTAGATACATGTCCATCGACAGCGGCCCGAGCGCCGTCAGAAACGACAGCAGCAAAGTGAGCGCGAACGTGCCGGGTTGGAGCATCGGGGGGCTATCAATGTGCAATTCCCCTCCCCCTTGTGGGGAGGGGGTGGGGTTCATAGGGAATGCGTGTGCGTCGCCGCAAGTGCAGGCCCTTTGCCACCCCCCTCCCTGCCCTCCCCCACAAGGGGGGAAGGATTAGAGCGAGTCATGGTCGATTAACCTCGATGAAATAATGGTTTCTTGCATCCTTCACTGTAGCTAAAAGGTGCTGTATCTAATGGGGGACGCTAAACGAAAAAGGGACAATCCCCCAATGCCTGCCACCCGGAAGCGCGATTATCTGCACAAACGCGCGAAGTCTCAATACTGGCATCTCCGGCTTCAGGAGAACGGCCGGAGCATCTCGAAATCCCTACGGACAACGGACAAGAGCGAGGCCGAAATCCTCGCCTTGCCTTTCATTGCCGAGCATAAGCGCCGCTTGATGGCGCTCCGGCCACGGCTGGACGCCGCCGCTTGGTTTTCGCGCTATCAGCCCGGCAAGCTGCACACTCTCGATGATGGCTCGCGCTTTCTCGCAACCGAGCGCGAGTTGCATCATCTCGATGCCGACGGCAACGTGATTCGCCGCGAACCGAACGGCGGCCTTTCCCAAGAGATTGTGAACGTGCCGAAACCGGCAATGCTTCACAACCTCAGCAATCCGAAAATGCTCGCTGATGTCCGGCGCGACTTTCCGCACTGGAAAGGGCCGGTTATTGACGTGAACGCGTTGGACCGTCCGACGGTCGCGACTAAAAACGACGAGGACGCGCTATTCGAAGCGTACCTGAAACATAAAAACGTTTCCGGCTATGGCGAGCGCGAGGTGCGTCATCTCTGGTCGCTTTTCAAGACGCTAACCGACGGCAAGCCGCTAAAGGATTGCACGCGCGACGATGGCCGCAAGCTTGTGGCGCATCTTGAAGCGCAAGGGCTGAAGAGCGCGAGCGTCCGCCGAAAAATCAATTGGCTCCGGGCCGCGTGCAATTTCGGCATCGATGAGAAAAAGCTAACGTTCAACCCGTTTTCGAAAGTCGCGCCGAGACGCGATGACAGCATTGAACGCATGCCGCTCGATGACGCCGACATGGCGGAAGCTAACCGCAACCTCGATAAGCTTCGCGACGCGGATCAATTGTTATTTCGCGTGCTGGCGACAACCGGCATGCGATTGTCGGAGGCGTTCCAAATCGACAGTGAGAAAATCGAGGGCGGTTGCCGGTTTGTCATCATCGGCAAAAAGACGGCGCAATCTAAACGCCGCGTCCCGTTCCCCACTGATCTGTTGCGGCACTTGCCGGAAAAGATCAAAGGACCGCTGTTTAAGGGCGCGACCAATGACGCAAGCAAACGCCTAAACACTTGGCTGAACGACATCGGTATCACCGATCCGGCCAAGGTGGTGCATTCGCTCCGGCATAGGGCGCAAGATCGATTGCGGGCCGCAGAATGCCCTGAAGACATTCGCTGGTCACTGCTAGGCCACGAGAAAAAGACCGTCGCCGCCGGTTACGGCAAAGGCTTCCCGGTGCCGGTGCTTCGCAAGTGGATTGACAAAATTGCGCTGTAGTGGGCCGGGCAACAGTCGGCGGAAGGGAGGTCAGACGAGTGACGAGTCCCGAGCGAGCCGAGGGGCCCCCCCAGGGGCACTGCTCCTTGCTTGCGCCGAGCTCACCGCGCTCGCGACTAGAATTTGGGAAGAAGGTGCTGAAAGGGCCTGACAGACTACGCCACGCTAGAAATACATTGAAAATACCAGCACTAAACATTATAAGTGCGCCACGACTCGTGGACGATTGTCCTGGGGGGCATGGGCCTTCCGACTGCCGGGTTCGATGCCCGTAGTGAGTCGCCGACCGATCCCACGGCCCTATTGGCGCGTCAGTAGGTCGAACCTCCGCGGTGACGCGGATTTCCTGACAACGAACTGCGCCTTTTGCGTCGCTTAGCGCCGCGATTGCTTGCGCTCGGGAGGTTCGACCATGCGTAACCGCAAGCCAGTGATTAACTACACTCGTGTCGCCGACGGCATTCTGTTCGCCACGCACGGCGATCGATGCCGCTACCTCGGCACATTGGTTCGGAATCGGCCGCAATGGTTAAAAGACAACCCGGGCAGCTGGCGACGCATTGAGGATGTTCAGCGAGAAGCTGCTTCAACAGTGCCGCCTGTCGAAAGCCAAATTAATGTCATAGCTGCGCCATCTGGGCCGAACGGTCAGACGTCGTCCCATGACGTTCGGAAAGACAGCGGCGAGGAAAGCGTTCCGAGCGGGTCGACACAAACTGAGCTGCAGCCGCCCGCCAAGGCGGCAATGAGGGAAACCGAGGGACCTAAAACAGAGACCACTGCACTCGGGGCGATGGGCCGCAGACAAGGTCGCGGCGGCGGACGCAAGAAGCAAAAACGGCCATCGGAACCCTCGAAGGCCCGGCGAAAGCGTTATGAGCGCATGCGAGTTGTCCTCGAATGCCTCAGGGAAAACCCGGTCCAATCCGGTGCAGCTCGCAAAGCAGGCATTTACCGCAAAACACTTGCGTATTGGATCAAGCGCAGCGAAGCCGGTGACGAAGGATACGACATCGAGTGGCAAGGCTGGATTTTGAGATTCCACGAACACGTCGAATCAGCGATCGAGGAGGCCATTGAAAATATGCTTGCGGCTGCGTTCGAGATTGCAAAGGGCGGCGTAATCTACAAGTACGACGAGGCTCTCTTGTCGCTCGGTTTTAAAGGCCCTGACGCCTACGCAAGAGATCAGAATGGAAACCCTATTCCAGAGTTTATTTTTAAATGGCGCGCGCGCGCGAGAATGATCCGGTTTCTCTTGGAGTGGCGGGACAAGTATGTCAACCATCCGAAGATCGACATTCCGCAGAAGAGTGGCATCGTTTTCGTCAGCGTCCCTTTTCTGCCGCGCCCGTCTGGTCCGGACGCGCCCCCACCAGCGCCGCCGGCACGCGAGAGGCGGCCAAAGAAGATCGAAAATAGTTCGGCGGCAAGCGTCAAAGTCAGGAAGTGGAAGTCGTAATCGAAGATGATTAGGCAGGCAAAAGGCTAGCTTCTTCGGGAATTTCGAACGGCACTTCATACTTACGTTCTCCGACGCGATGCGTTAAGGGTGCCGCATGCCGCCTCCGAAGACGATAAATCCCAAAGAAACTTTCAGACCTTCCTGAAGCCACTCTGTAGTGCGCGCGATAACTATTCGACGGAAGTTAGATCTGATCCGTTTGAATCCGCCAAATCACACTTGTTCGATACGAGCGGCTGGGGTGCATTTTGCGACGTCGTTCGACCCCCCGAAAAACCTTTTTCAACAGTATCGGCCCCTTCCGGAAGTCCAGCACCTATGTTTGCTGTGATGTACATCGCCGCGCTCCATCAATGATGTGGTAGATTGTGTCATCGGTCTTGGTGGGGAAGGCCTCCATGAGGCGGCGGGAATTTATCACGCTTCTCGGCGGCGCTGTCGCGTCCTGGCCGCTCGCGGCGCGTGCAACGGGAAAGCTGCCGACCATCGGGTTCCTTGGTTCGAGCACGCCTTCAGCCATGCGTCGATGGATTGCCGCCTTTACGGAACGACTACACGAATTTGGTTGGATTGAGGGTAGTACCATCACGATTGAATATCGGTGGGCAGAGGGCCGCAACGAGCGCTTTGCGGAGATCGCGGCTGAATTTGTCCGGCTAAAGGTCGATGTCATCGTCACCTATGGAACCCCACCTAGCGCGGCGGCAAAGCAGGCGACCACAGTCATCCCCATCATCTTTGCGGCGGCAGCAGACCCGGTCGGCAATGGTCTCGTCGCCAGCTTGGCGCGACCAGGCGGCAATGTTACCGGCCTGTCGCTCCAGCAAAGCGATATCGTTGGTAAAAAACTTGAACTCTTACACGAGGTTCTAACCGGTCTCCGTCGGTTGGCGGTCATGGGTAACGTGGGCAATCCCGCAAGCATGCTGGAGGTCGGCGAGGTTAAGGCAGCGGCCAGCAGGTTAGGCCTCGACATCATCGCACTCGATATCCGCCGAGCGGAGGATATTGCGCCGGCTTTTGAAGCAGCCGGCGGGCGGGCGGAGGCACTATACGTATCCACCGACCCGCTCGTGTTCACCAATGTCGGTCGTATCAATGCTCTTGCGCTGACCGCACGGCTGCCAACGATTTACAATGGTAGGGAGTACATCGAATCGGGAGGTCTTATGTCTTATGGCCCAAACTATCCCGATCTGTTTCGGCGCGCCGCCGACTTCGTCGACAAGATTTTGCGCGGGGCGAAGCCGGCCGACTTCCCGGTCGAGCAGCCGACGAAATTCGAACTGGCCATCAATCTCAAGACCGCGAAGGCGCTTGGCCTCGCGTTGCCGCCCACGCTGCTCACGCGCGCCGACGAGGTGATTGAATGAAACGGCGCGATTTCATTACTCTGCTTGGCGGCGTGGCGTCAGCGTGTCCCCTCGCCGCGCAAACGCAACAGCAGCCCGCACGCTACCGGATCGGTCACCTCGCCATCGCAGCTCCGACCGATACACCTCCGCCACCGCCAGCCAACTGGAATGCTTTCGTGCAAGGATTACGCGAGATCGGGTACACGGAGGGACAGAACATCGCGTTCGAGCATCGATCAGCGCACGATCAACCCGAACTTTTCCCCAAACTCGCCCTTGAACTCGCAAGCCTCAAAGTTGATGTGATTTTCGCTCGGGGCACCTGGGCTTTGTCAGCCGCCAAGAACGCGACGGGCAGCATCCCGATCGTGGGAATAGATCTCGAAAGCGATCCTATTGAGGCCGGGCTGGTGGCAAGCATTGCCCGTCCGGGCGGCAACATTACTGGGCTGTTTCTCGATCTATCAGAGTTGAGCGGTAAGCATCTGCAATTTCTTAAGGAGATCATGCCCAGAGCGTCTCGCGCAGCCGTCCTTGGTAATCCCGACATCAATGCACTCCAAATTCGAGAGCTGGAGCGCGTAGCTCAGTCGCTGGAAATGCAGATTCGAGCCGTGGATGTGAGGAACGCAACGGATCTGGATGGTGCGTTCGATGCGGCGAAGGACTGGCGCGCCGATGCTCTCATCGTTTTGTCAAATCCACTCAGCCTCGCTTACAGAACACGGATTGGAGACCTCGCAGAAAAGGTTGGCCTGCCCTCGATATATCTTTACCGAGCACACGTGGACGCGGGAGGTCTCATTTCCTATGGGCCGGACCTGCCGGACATGTTTCGCCGTTGTGGCGTTTACGTCGGTCGGATATTGGGCGGCACCAAGCCTGGCGATCTCCCTATCGAGCGCCCAGCGAGGTTCGAGCTAGCTGTGAACCTCAAGACCGCCAAGGCGCTTGGGCTCACCGTCCCCGCAACGCTTCTGGTGCGGGCCGACGAGGTGATCGAATAACGATCCATCTTTGCTGCACCGCATATGTCGCCTTGTGGCCCGTCGCCGACGTTGTGCGATGTCCACTATTCTGTCGCTGCCGGCAGTCAACACGCAGGCGCGTTACAACGTCTGCCCGACGACAAACATTGACACAATCGTCGGCCAGAACGGCAGCCGTTCGCTTGCGCCGATGCGCTGGGGCTTGGTGCCGTCGTGGTGGTCAAAGTCGCTCAAGGATTTGAAGCTGGCGACATTCAATGCCCGGGCAGAAACCGTGGCGGCGAAGCCGTTCTTTCGCGGCGCGTTCAAGCGCAATCGCTGTCTAATCCCGGTGTCCGGGTATTACGAGTGGGAGAACACGCCGGCTGGTAAGCAACCGTGGTACTTCACCGCGCGTGATGGCTCGCCGGCTTTGACGATCGCGGGGCTATGGGATGAATGGCAAGACAGGAGCAGCGGCGAAACAATCAAGTCCTGCACCATGATCATTACCGAGCCGAACAACTTTGTCGCCGAGGTGCACGATCGGATGCCAGTCCTGCTTTCTCAAGACCAGTTTGAGCCATGGTTGAGCGGCGAAGCTGGCCTTCAGGTGCTCAAGCCCGCCGCAGACCATCTGCTGCAACGATGGCCGGTCTCAAAGCGCGTGAACAGCTCACGAGCGCCTGACGATGACTCAACCTTGATCGAAAGAATTCAATTGCCCTAGTGCCGCGTGAGCTTCGCAGATGCGCACTCGCGATCCTTGCCGGTCTTCTATGGCCGAAGCCTAGGAGGATTGGGGTCGCTAAGGAACCTAGCGCCGCCGAGCGGGGTTAGGACGTTGGCGCGAGCGCGGCAACCCAAGCAACCCCTCAGCCCCCGTGTGCCGCTGCCCCGCCAGAAGCTCCGCGTGAGGCCGCGGAGCTTTTCTCTTCGTCAGAATTCGCACTTGAACTCCTTACGGACATGTGCACCAACGGCATGCCGAGCGAGAGCCCGACCAGGAAGTTACCGATGAAAACGCTATTCCTTTTCGCTTCGGTTGCATTTGTATTGCTCGGATTTTCTGCCGCCCAGGCGCAGAACGCACCAGAAAGCATGCGCTTTTTCCTTACCAGCGCCGGCTCCGGCAAGGGCGGCGATCTGGGCGGGCTCACCGGCGCCGATGCGCACTGCCAATCCCTCGCCGCGGCGGTTGGAGCGGGTGGGCGCACCTGGCACGCCTATCTGAGCACGCAGGCGATCGCCGGAACGCCCGCCGTCAACGCCCGCGACCGCGTCGGGCATGGGCCCTGGTACAATGCCAAGGGAACGCTCATCGCGCGCGACCTCGACGAACTGCATGGCGCGAACATGCTCACCAAACAGACCGCACTGACCGAGAACGGCGCGGTGGTCAACGGCCGCGGCGACACACCCAACATGCACGACATACTGACCGGATCGCAGCCGGACGGTAAGGCATTCCCTCCTGACAAAGACATGACCTGTAAGAATTGGACTTCGAGCACCGGCGGTGCCGCCATGCTCGGGCACAGCGACCGAACCGGCCTCACCGACGACCCATCGGCCCGATCGTGGAACTCGTCGCACCCCTCGCGCGACTGTAGCCAGGAAGGGCTTAAGAGCACCGGCGGTGCAGGGCTGTTCTATTGCTTCGCGACGAATTGAGAGATTCACCGATCTCGCGGCGATTGAAACCATAGTTCCCAACGCTCTATTGCCGCACTGTTCTGTCAAGCGGAACAATGGAAAAGCCGTCACCGTTTCCCCGTGGGCGCGCCGCGAATGGCTGCGCCAGGCCCCGGACCATCTGCCAAGCCCCCCAGCCCCGACGATGGCCGGGGCCACGCGCGCTTGAGACTCGACTCTCTCAAAACTTATTTTTATTAAAGCGCTCGCTATGTCGTTGCGTGAGCGTACCAGCCCCGGGCTGGGAATTATCGAACCGTGTCTGCCTTCGCCCGCTAAGGCTCCGCCGAGCGGCCCCGGTTGGCTGCACGAAATCAAACATGATGGCTTCCGCATTCTGGCCCGCCGCGATAGTTCGGGCGTGCGCTTGATAACACGCGCCGGAAACGATTTCTCGTCTCGCTTCCCCTTTATCGCAATGGCGGTCGGCAAGCTCCCGGTTCGCTCATGCTTGATCGACGGCGAGGCGATTGTTTGCGACGAGAGCGGACTTGCGGTTTTTGATTTGATCCGCCGCCACGGCGCACTCGCCAGCGCGGTCCATTGCGCGTTCGATTTACTTGAGTTGGACGGTCGCGACTTGCGCCGGGAGCCGGTTGAGAGGCGCAAAGAGTTGCTCGCGGAACTATTGAGCGGATCGCATCTCAGTCTCGTTTACAATGAGTATTTCGAGGAGGACGGCGCGGCTGTATTC
>DASZCJ010000458.1:0-5543 GCA_035943155.1 Xanthobacteraceae bacterium
CGGCTGACATATTCGGAACTCGACATTTCACAGGCGTCGAATTCCAGCCGGTTGGTCATGCGGTCGAAAATCTCCCGCGGATTGTCGATGGCAAGAAAATTGAGGTCGATGCCATCCGGTTTAACGTCCCCGGTATAGAGCGCCAGTACTCGGTCGTAGAGGCCGCAGGCGAAGGTGATCGGCAGGGCAGGCATTTCAAACGCCTCGCGCAAAGTTTGCGAAAATGGTTTGCTAGTATTACACAGCGTCAGCCGCGACGCCCGCTTGACGGGGCGTATTTGATCCAATTCACTTTGGATAACGAATGAAAGACTCGGTATCGCTCGCCCGCTTCGACGGCCCAATCATCATGATCGGCTTCGGCTCGATCGGCAAAGGCACCCTGCCGTTGATCGAGCGACACCTTGCCTTTGATCGCGAGAAATTCGTCGTCATCGCACCCGATGATGCCGACCGCCGCCTGCTCGACGAACGTCAAATTCGCTTCCTGCACCTCGCGATAACGCGCGAAAACTATCGCGACATCCTCAAGCCGCTCCTCACCTGCGGTCCCGGCCGCGGCATGATCGTCAATCTCTCGGTCGATACGTCTTCGGTTGATCTGATGGAATTCTGCAAGGACGTCGATGCGTTTTACATCGATACCGTCGTCGAACCGTGGCCGGGGCTTTATTTGGACGGCACGCGCTCGCTGTCGGAGCGGTCAAATTACGCGCTGCGCGAGGGGGTCCTTGACCTGCGCCGCCGCCGGCCTGGCGGGATCACGGCTGTGAGCTGCTGCGGCGCCAATCCAGGCATGGTGTCCTGGATGGTCAAGCAGGCACTGATCGACATCGCCAAAGATTTGAAGCTCGACTTCGTCGAGCCGGCCACGCGGCAGGATTGGGGACGCCTGATGCAGCGCGCCGGCGTCAAGGGCATCCACATCGCCGAGCGCGACACGCAGCGGTCCAGCACGCCAAAACCGCGCGGGAAGTTCATCAATACCTGGTCGGTGGAGGGGTTCATCGCCGAAGGCCTGCAGCCATCGGAACTCGGCTGGGGCACCCATGAAAAGAGCATGCCGCCCGGCGCCTACCACCACGATTTCGGCTGTGAGGCCGCGATCTATCTAGCCCGACCCGGCGCCGGGACGCGCGTGCGCTCCTGGACGCCGACGGCGCAAGCCCAGCACGGTTTTCTGGTGACGCACAACGAGTCGATCTCGATCGCCGATTACTTCACGTTGCGCGATAACGGCACGGTGATCTATCGGCCGACCTGTCATTACGCCTATCATCCTTGCGACGATGCCATCCTGTCGCTGCATGAGATGGCGGGCCGCGGCTGGGTGCCACAAAAGACCTGGCACATTTTGTCTGAGGACGACATTATCGACGGCATCGATGAGCTTGGCGTCCTGCTCTACGGCCATGCCAAGAACGCTTATTGGTACGGCTCGCAGCTCTCGATCGAGGACACCCGCAAGCTCGCGCCCTATCAGAATGCGACCGGCCTGCAAGTCACCTCGGCGGTGCTCGCCGGCATCGTCTGGATGCTGGAGAATCCGGATCGCGGCATTGTCGAAGCCGATGAAATGGACTTCCGCCGCTGTCTCCACGTCCAGCGGCCCTATCTGGGCCCGGTGATCGGCCAATATACGGATTGGACGCCGCTGTCCGACCGCAGCCAGCTCTTCCCCGAAACCTTAGACCGGGACGATCCCTGGCAGTTCAGCAACGTATTGGTGAGCTGATCGGTCGATCAGCCGTGCCGGCGCTTCGGTGAAAAAATCGAACGGGTCGCGGCGGTCACTTTAAGCGCTTTGCTGCCTCTTGAATAAGGCTGAGATCGGAATGCACTTTGACGTCGAAGCTCGCGCGCACGAAGCCGAGGTCGTGCGTCATGTCGACGTTTCTCTGTAGTGCGTCGAGGTCCGGCATCAGGTTGGGATCGCGGTAGTAATCATTCTTGCTGAAGACCCAGCCGAACCGCTCGGGCGGCTGTTTGGTCAGCTGGGACGCGATTTCGGCTACTGCGTCGTGGTTCTTGGGATCGAGATACCAGTGCAGGATGCGCAATGAGTCTTCGAGAAAGTCGACCAGCGCCGCGCGATGGGCGTCGATAAACGCTTTGCGCGCCGACCACATGACGAACTGCGACCGGCCGATTGCAGCTTTCATGTCGAATAGCGAGCGCGCGTTTTTCTTCAGCTCCGGATCGAGCATGAACGGCAGCACCGCAGGAATGAGATCGACTTTCTTTTCCATCAGCATCGACTTCATGCCCGGGAACGGCGCCTCTATGATTGTGTAGTCGCGATTTGCCTCCAAACCGTGCTTGCGCAGCATAGCGCGCATGGCCACATCGACGCCGGCGCCGGCCGCATTGGTCGCCACCACCTTGCCCTTGAGGTCTTCGACTTTCTTGATCGGCCCATCGGTGAGTACTTCGAAATCGTTCGAGACGTATCCCGCTACGCCGTCCTGGAAGTCATCGCTGATGACGCGGATGTCATCCATACCGGCGTTTTCGATCGCTATCGGCAAGGTCGAAAAAGCGAGATTTCCGATCTCGAGCTCATTATTGGCGATCGCCGTAATCATCGGCGGCGTGCCGGCATAGCGTACCGGCTCGAACACATAGGATTGGCGGAAATGAACGGCGAGGTCCTTCTTTTGCAGCCAGACCGAAGAGAGATTGGCCAGCGGCGCGACCCAGGCGACGCGAATTTTCAAGGGCTCCGCCTGGGCGCCGCTATTCGACCAGCCGGCGGCCAAAGCGAGAAGCGCAAGACCGGTCGCAATGATTTTCCCACACATGGCCGTCCTCCAAATGCAATTCTCGTTGCGTCGAATTCGCGGGTCGCTAACGCAATTGTGGGCGGAAACGGCAGCGCGAGGCAAGCCTGCCAACAATGCCTCGAATGACTACTGGCGTTCCGCCGTTTCCTGATGCCACACCAATAGGCGGCGGCGGATCACCGCCATGGCCTTGATCAACGCATAACCGACGATTGCGATCTCGACGATGCCGGCGAATACCCCGCGTGAATCGGCGAAGCGCGAGGCGCTCATCATTGCGCCGCCAAGGCCGTAGCCGCCCATCGCCATCTCCGCGATGATGGCAACAATGAGCGCAATCGGCAGTGCGACCTGCAAACCAGTCAGGATTTGCGGCAACGCGGCGGGCAGTGCGATCTGCCACATCAATTCCCGTTCGCTGGCCCCCATATTTCGTCCCGACCAGATGAGCTCCTTTTCGACGCCAGCGAGCCCGGCCAGCGTCGCCGTCACCACCGGGAAAATGGCGTCGAACACAACGATGCTGATTTTCGAGACGTCATAGAGCCCAAGCCAAAGCATGATGATCGGCAAGAACGCGATCTTCGGCATCGGAAATCCGACCGATATAATCGGATCGAAGAACCAGCGAACGATCCGGCTGCGCGCCATCACCGCGCCGAGCGCAATACCGCCGACCGCGGCGATGGCGAAGCCGGTGATGGCGCGAAACATGGTCACCCAGAGGTTGCGCCACAGTTCGCCGCCGATCGCGTCGGCGTAAATGCGTTCGGCGACCGCGGAAAACGGCGGCAGCATGAAAGCGGTGACCTTGCCGCTGCGTGCAAAGATCTCCCATGCGATCAAAAGCACGAGGATCGAGAAAATGCCGGCGCCGCCGCGAAAGGCGACGTCGAGGCGGCGTGCCGCGTCCCGGGAAACCTGGGCTTCGGCAGCCGCCAATGAAGCGGTATCGTCTAGTCCCGCCATCGCAGCAACCATTGAATGAAGAGTTGATAGATGCGATCCGCGGCAAAGCCGAGGAACGCCACCGTGAGCACGACCGCATACATGCCCTCGTAAGATCCGGTCGATCCCAGATAGCCGATCAGATAGCCGAAGCCCTGTTGCGATACGATCAGTTCTGAGCTCACCAGCAGGATGAAGGCCAGCGCCAATGCGGTGCGGATGCCGTTAAGCAGTTCCGGCAGCGCGCTTGGCACGACGACGTCCCACATCATGCGCAATCGGTTGGCGCCCATACTGCGCGCCGACCACACCAGCGCATGATCGCTGCCGCGCGCGCCGTTATAGGCGCCGATCGTCACCGGAATCATGCAGCCGAGGAAAATCAGCAGGATTTTCGAGCCGTCGCCGAAGCCGAGCCATAACACCGTGACTGGAATGAGCGCCGACTTTGGCAGCGGATAGAACAATTCCACGAGCGGATTGACGAAGACATCGAGGAGCCGCCAGCGCGCCATGCAAAGCCCGAGCCCACCGCCGCCGAGCACGGCAAGGAGAAGCCCGACCGATCCGCGATAGAGCGAAGCTGCGCCATTGTTGACGAGTTCGCCGCCCCGCATCAGATCAACCCAGGCAAGGCCTACTTTGCTCAGAGGTGGCAATGCGGAGCTGTCGACCAAATTGAGCCGCGCGATTGCCTCCCAGGTCACTGCCAGGAGCACAAGCGGCAGATACCGGAAACTTGCCTGCATTACGGTTTGCATGATGCGTCGTGCTCGTTGCGTCTCGTTTGTTTGGACGTGCTCATCCTTCAGCTGCTTGGCTTTTTTCCTGATTCACTTTTTCTCCTGATTCTCTTGGGCCTTGATCGCCTCCTCGCGCACCAAATTCCAAAGCTCGTCGACCTTCTCCACGAATTCCTTGCTGCGGGTGAGGCCTGGATCGCGAGCGTCGAATTTGGTGTCAATGATTGCCTTGATACGGCCGGGCCGCGCCGACATGACTGCGACGCGTTCGGCGAGATAGACCGCTTCCTGCACGTCGTGCGTCACGAAAATCACGGTCTTGGGCGTGCGCTTCCAGATGTTGAGGAGTTCGGTTTGCATGAGCGCTCGCGTCTGTGCATCGAGTGCGCCGAATGGCTCATCCATCAGAAGGATATCGGGATCGAAGGCAAGCGTACGGGCGATCGCGGTGCGCTGTTTCATGCCGCCGGACAATTGCGACGGATAGCTGTCTTCGAAGCCGCTCAATCCCACGAGATCGATAAACGCTTGCGCTCGGCTTTCACGCTCGGCGCGTGGCATGCGCTGCCGTTCGAGCCCGTAGAGGATGTTGGCTCGCACCGTCTTCCACGGAAACAGCGCAAAATGCTGGAATACAATACCGCGATCCGGACCGGGTGCCGTGACCGGTTGTCCTTTCACGACGATGCGGCCGGCTTCAGTCGGCAGAAATCCGCCGACCAGATAAAGCAGCGTGGATTTGCCGCAGCCGGAAGGGCCGAGCAGCGCCACAAATTCGCGCGGACGCACATCAAGCGAAACGTCGGACAGCGCCAGCACCGGCCGGCCGCGCGGCGGCCGATAGGTATGGTTCACCCGTTCGATGATGATTTGGCTTTGGCCGCCCATGCCTGCCGCCTGCGCTGCTGCGGCGCGTGGCCGCTCCCCGCGGGCGGCACCCTAACCGGAGCCGTGCAGGAGACCAAGCATTGCGAGATTAAGCACTGCGAGACTAAGCATCACGGCGATTTGTGGTCCGGCGGGAAGTTTGCTGCGCTTTGCGAAAAGCAGCTATATGTCGGTTGAAGAC
>DASZCJ010000459.1:0-3946 GCA_035943155.1 Xanthobacteraceae bacterium
CCGAGCCTGCCGCTCGCCTGATCGATCCGGTAGACCGAGAGCCGATCCGATTTCTCGCCCGAGGCAACGAGGTAATGCCCGCTGGGATCGATATTGATGCCGCGCGGCTGGCGCTCGGTGGCAAAATTGGCGATGTAAGCGAGCTTGCCGGTGCGCGGCGCCACAGTGAACAGCGCGATCTTATCGGTGTTGCGCTCGGTCGCGTAAAGGAATTTCCCGTTTGGCATGAGGCGCAAATCGGCGGCCCAGATTGGCGGCTTCTCGTCCGGCTTGGGCGCTGCCGCGGGGGTCGCCGGCGCAGCGCCGACCGGCGCCTGCGGCTGACCCCATTTCATTCCAAGTTCGGGCGGCACCGACGGCACCGAGTCGACGAGTTTCAAGGTGCCTTTACTACCGTCGATCGCATATTGCGTGACGTGACCGGACAATTCGTTGAGCACGTAAAGAAATTTATTGTCGCGCGAGATCGCGAGGTGGCGCGGGCCATGCCCCGGTTCGGGTTTTACCGCGGGCGGATCGAGCGCGGTGAGCTTGCCGGTTTTGCCATCGAAGGCGCCCAACCAGGTGCTGCAATTCGCGCCGAGATTGGCCGAATAGACGAAGCGGTTGCTGCGGTCGGGTAGAACCGAATGTGCATTGCGGCCGGTCGGCAGCACCTGGATCGCTTCGGCGGTGACGAGCCCGTCGGCGCCAATGGGGCTCACCGCCACCTTGTCGCCGCCATAGGAGGCGGTGAACAGGAAGTGCCCGCTGCGATCGGTCGACACGTAAGGCATGCTGTCCGGCAGCGGCGCCGTCGCCTTCTGCGTCAGCGCCCCGGTTTTACCGTCGATCGCGTAAGTGAGCACGCGCATCGGCTGCGAGCGGACGACGGCATAGAGAAACTTTTTGTTGGGCGACACCGCCATCGGCATCACCGTCTTGCCCGCCTCCGTCTTGCCGATCGAGGTCAGCGCGCCGGTCTTTGTATCCATGAGATAGGCGTCGATCGTGGCGTCTTCAGCATCGGATACATAAACGAAGGTCGCAGCAGCGGACATCGAGGGGGCTCCAATCGTCAGCAGGGTCGCAAGCGCAGCGCTTGCAGCCGTTGTCGTCGCTCTGATGAACGTTTTCACTAGCACGCTCCCTCCGTTATTTTTTCGGTTGTTCGCCACATTGACCGGCGAAACGATATTCTACAGGTCCCCGACTTTTCCGACAGCTCCATAATCATCGTCATGACTCATCATAATTCGACTTGCTGTGCGCCGAAGCACGATTTCGCCGAGTGGCGAGACTCGCTCTCGGGCCTATCTGGCGTTCGTGGACCGCGCTTGACGGAACCACCTCCCTGGCGCGAATTTAAATCAACGAATAAATATGCCTATTGTCGCTCGGCATTTTTGCCATCCCCGGGAGGACTCATGCCGAAACGCCGCCACTCCGCCGCTGCCAGTCGCCGTAATTTCCTAAAAGGCGCAAGCTTAGTCGGCGCGGCCGCTGCAATCACAGCGCCGGAAGCCGCCAAAGCCATTCCCGGCGCCCCGCAGGAACGATTAAAGGCTGCAATCCCCGGCCCGCTGCAAATTGCCGCCGAAACCATGCCGCCGGCGAACGACCCGGTGAATCAGACCTCGAGCGGCGGCGACTTTATGGTTGATGTGCTCAATTCGCTCGGCATCGAATATCTGGCGATCAATTGCGCGTCGAGCTACCGCGGCCTGCACGAAGCGGTGGTCAATCACGGCAATAACAAGCCAGAAATCATCACCTGCGTGCATGAGGACATCGCTGTCCATATGGCGCAAGGCTACGCCAAGATCGAAAGCAAGCCGATGGCGATGGCATGTCACGGCGTCGTCGGCCTGCAGCACGCCGCCATGGCGATCTATAACGCCTGGTGCGATCGCGTCCCGGTTTTTGTCATGGGCGGCAACATCATGGAAGCGGACAAACGCGCACCAGGCGCGGAATGGCCGCATTCGGGTGTCGACATCGGCCACCTGGTGCGCGAATTCACCAAGTGGGACGATCAACCCGCGTCATTGCAGCATTTCGCCGAGTCTGCGGTGCGCGCTTATAAGATCGCCACCACGCCGCCCATGGGACCGGTTTTTCTCGCACTCGACGCCGAACTGCAGGAGAACCCGATCGCCGCCGGCAAAAACCTGCGCATTCCCAAATTCGAACGGGTGATCCCGCCGCAGGGCGATTCCGGCGCAATCGCCGAAGCCGCGAAGCTGCTGGTTGAGGCGCAAAATCCGCTCATCATTTGCGATCGCATGGCGCGCACGCCGGCGGGAATGGCCAACCTCGTTGCGCTTGCGGAAACGCTGCAATGTGGCGTCATCGACAATGTCGGCCGCATGAATTTTCCGTCGCGGCATCCACTCAATCAGAGCTTCCGCAGAGGCCTAATCGCCCAGGCAGACGTCATTCTTGCAATCGAGATGAACGACCTTTGGGGAACGCTGACGCATTTCAGCGACCGTATCGTGCGGCAGTCGCGCTCCAACGCAAAGCCCGGAGCGAAACTCATCACGCTCGGCGTGCGCGATCTCTACCTGAAATCTAATTATCAGGACTTCGGCCGTTGGCAGGATGTCGATCTCAACATCGCCGGCGATGGCGAAGCTTCGCTACCGGTCGTGACCGAAGCGGTCAGGCGGCTCATCGACGATGGCCGCAAGAGCGCTTTCGAGGCGCGCGGCCAAAAGCTTGCCAAGCTGCACATGGCGATGGTCGAGCAGTCGAAGACCGATGCGACGCTCGGTTGGGATTCGAGCCCGATTACGACGGCGCGCATGTGCGCCGAAGTGTACAATCAGATCAAGGATCAAGACTGGTCGCTGGTCGGCACCGCAATCCGCCTGACCTGGCCGCACCGGTTGTGGGACTTCAAAAAGCCGCAGCAATGGAACGGTGTCAGCGGCGGCGGCGGCGTTGGCTACAACCTGCCGGCGTCGCTCGGTGCGGCTTTAGCCAATAAGAAACACGGCCGTTTCACTGTCGCCTTCGGCGGTGACGGCGATTTCATGTTCAATCCCGGCGCGCTGTGGACGGCGGCGCATCACAAGATTCCGATACTTTATGTCCTGCACAACAACCGCGCCTATCACCAGGAATACATGTATCTCACCGCGATGGCCGCGAGGCATGGCCGTGGCGTCGAGCGGATGGATATCGGCACGACGCTCAAGGATCCGAATATCGATTACGCCACGATCGCGCGCGGCATGGGCGCCCACGGTGAGGGTCCGATCACCGACCCCAAGGAGCTGGCGCCCGCGCTCGCACGCGCCGTTGCCGTCGTCAAATCCGGCGAGCCCGCCGTAGTCGACGTCGTCACCGATCCGCGTTGAGGATGTTACGATGAAAAGCTTCAACCGCGTCGGGGTCGTAACTTTTGCCATCGCCGCTTTCGGCGCGGCCACATCGGCGATCGCGCAGGCACCGGACGTTGCGCACGGCGACGTCACCAACGGCAAGCGGCTCTACCTCGCCGACGGATGTTTCACCTGCCACGGCCGCGCCGGACAGGGCGGCGCTTATACTGGCCCGGCCCCGGCACTCGCCCGCACCGGGCTTCCCTTTGATGGCTTTAAGGCGCAGATCCGCGATCCGTCGGACAACATGCCGGCCTATTCCGACGCCGTGCTATCGGACAAAGACATCGCCGACATTTATGCGTTCGTGGAATCGCTGGCGGCAGGGCGTTCGGCGAAGGATATTTCGATCCTCGACAATTGAGGTCTTGATCGCAAAGCACAACCGACCGCCTGATCTCAGACCGGCGCAACAAATTGCGCCGCACCGCGCGTGAATAGCTCGTTCCTCAGCGCAGCACCGCGTATACCAGCAAGCCAACAATGCCGGTGTAGATGAGTATTCCACACAGGTCGCCGATCAGCTTGACGATTCTTGTCGGCGCCTCCTCGGTTTCATCTAAATACCGCATGACCGT
>DASZCJ010000460.1:0-2215 GCA_035943155.1 Xanthobacteraceae bacterium
ATCACCGGCAAGCGCGACGCGATTACGCCGTACCTTTACGATGCGATGTTCGTCTCCGGCATCGGCCACGTGCTGTCGATCTCCGGCTATCACATGGCGGTCGTTGCCGGGCTGATATTCTTTATCGTCCGCGCCTTCTTCGCTTTGATTCCGGGCCTCGCCGATCGCGCTCCCATCAAAAAATGGGCGGCTCTAGCGGCGCTCTTCGCCACCGGCTTTTACTTGGTGTTGTCCGGCAATCAGGTGGCGACGCAGCGCTCGTTCATCATGATCGGCGTCGTTCTTTGCGGCGTGCTGCTCGATCGGCCGACGCTGACCATGCGCACGCTGACCATCGCCGCGCTCGTCGTGCTCGCCTTTGCGCCGGAATCGATCGTGCATCCGAGCTTTCAAATGTCGTTTGCCGCAACGCTGGCGCTCATTTCCGGCTATGAGCGCGGCGCGATCAAGCTGCGCGCGGCCGCGGACACTTCGCTTGGCGCGAAGGCCGCGCTGTGGGGCGTCAGATCATCGGCTTAACCATTGCGTCTTTGCTGGCCGGTTGGGCAACAACGCCGTACGCCGCCTTTCACTTCCACCGCGTGGCGCCCTATGGCGTGCTGGCCAATCTCCTGGCCATGCCCGTCGTCTCGGCCTGGGTGATGCCGATGGGAATCCTTGGCATCGTGGCCATGCCGTTCGGTTTGGACGCCGAGTTCTGGCGGCAGATGGGCTACGGCATCGAATGGATGAACGCAGTTGGTCTGTGGGTCGCGAGCCTGCCCGGCGCGTTCGGCCGCGTGACGCTGTTTGGCAATGGCGCGCTCCTACTGATGACGGCCTTCTCGTCATCGGTCTGTTGAAGATGCCATTGCGCTGGATCGGCTTCGTGCCAGTGGCGCTGGCCATCGTCTGGGCGGCGGGCAAGCCACTGCCGGATGTGTTGATCGCCGCGGACGGGCGCGGCTTCGCGGTCCGTGGCGCCGACGGCCGGCTCGCGCTCCATCATAGCGGCGGCGACAGCTTCGCGGTTCGCGAATGGCTCGCGGCAGATGCCGACGGCCGCGATGTTCATGATAAAGGCCTGGGGCAGGGGATCGCCTGCGACCAGTCCGGCTGCATCGGCAAGCTCGCCGACGGCACGCTTGTGGCTTACGTGCTCGCGCCGGAGGCTTATGAGGAAGACTGTCGGCGGGCGGCTCTTGTCGTCGCCACCCGCGGCGATCCGCCGGCGGATTGCCGGGCCAAAGTCATTCCGCGCGCGCTATGGCGTCAGCGCGGCGCGCTGGCGCTGCGCCGCCAACAAGGTGCAGAGGGTGTGGATTTTGTCATCGATTCAGCGCGGCCGCAAAATTTCGATCGCCCGTGGTCCCCTGCTGTGGCGCGGCGCGAAACGCCGCCGGCGCCAATCGCTACGGCGCCTAGCGCAGAAGGCACGCGTCTAAGCGTGCCGCGCGACGCCACACCGCGCCAGGAAGATATCGAAGCGGATCAGTAACCCTCAGCCGCCAAACGGCGATGCGCGTCTCAATACCGCCGAAACAGGCCGACGAGCTTGCCCTGAATGCGCACGCGATTGGGCGGCAGGATGCGTACTTCGTAGGTCGTATTGGCCGGTTCGAGTGCGATCGAAGCGCCGCGCCGACGAAAGCGCTTGAGCGTTGCCTCTTCGTCGTCGATCAGCGCAACGACAATATCGCCGGTATCGGCGGCGTCGCTGCGCTTGATCAGCGCCATATCGCCGTCGAGGATGCCGGCTTCGATCATCGAATCCCCGCGCACCTCAAGTGCAAAATGCTCGCCAGTAGAAAGAAGATCAGGCGGCATATTGATGGTGTGGCTGCGGGTTTGAATGGCTTCGATCGGTGTGCCGGCGGCAATCCGCCCCATGACTGGGACGGCCACAGGCCGGCCGCTGTCGTCTTCGGAGGCCGTGCGTACGCGGCCGAGATTGCCCTCGATCACGCTTGGAGTGAATCCCCGTGTGCGCGCGGAGCCCATGCCATGGGCGACCGATTCGGGGAGCTTGATGACTTCGATGGCGCGCGCCCGGTTCGGCAAGCGACGGATGAAGCCGCGCTCTTCAAGCGCCGTAATGAGGCGGTGGATGCCGGACTTCGACCGCAGGTCGAGCGCATCCTTCATCTCATCGAACGAGGGGGGAACGCCGGCTTCCTTCAGGCGCTCATGGATAAAGCGCAACAGCTCGGCTTGCTTGCGGGTCAGCATCAGCGCG
>DASZCJ010000461.1:0-4533 GCA_035943155.1 Xanthobacteraceae bacterium
TGGTATCAGCGGAGTTGCGGTCGCATTTGGCCTTTTGTATTGGCTGATAAATCTGCGGTCACCCTATCTGTCGCCGCGCCGCGAAACGGAGCGCTCTGACGAGGCCGATGCATGATTGGGGCTCAGATTTCCTTCATCACCTGGGCGTAGGCAAGCACCGCAAACAAAGCAGTGCCACCGACAATGTTACCGGCGAGCACCGGAAGCGTGAATTGCGTCAGCATTGCAAGCCACGACATTTCGCCATTGAGGACGAGAAGGAAAGCGTCCACGCTGCCGGCGACGATATGAACGAAGCCTCCGGTGGCTATGAGATAGGTCATTAGCACTATGACAAAAAAATGCGCCGTTTCGGCGCTCGGAATAAGCCAGACCATAGCCGCGATCAAAAATCCGGCAGCGATTCCGCGAAAGAACATTTCAACGAGGCTATAGTCGTTGAGATGGCGGCTGAGATCGACCAGGCCGTTGTAAAGATCGGTCGTAAGTACCGGGGTGAAGGTGGAGAATAATGCGGCGAACAGCGTTCCCGCAAAATTAGCGGTTAAGACGATCGCCCACATTCGCGCCAACCGCCCGAGATTTCTGCCGTTGAACTCGGCGAGCACCGGCAATACGGCTGTGATCGTGGTTTCGGTGAAAAGCTGCTGCCGTGACATCACGACCATGACGAAACCGGCGGGATAACCAAGACCGGTAATTAATGGACGCCATTGCGCATCCGGCAAATGAACCTGCAGAATAGACTGCGCGAGCAGCGAAAAGCTGATCGACATTCCAGCGGCGACGCCTGACCACCACAACGAGCCCAAGGGGCGCGCCATTTCCTCGTCGCCGTGCCGCCGAACTATTTCATAAATGACAGGTGTGCGTGGGGTCGAATGCCCTTCGATATCTTCGATTTCGCGATCGGTTATGACAGCCTGATCTTTGTTTTGGTGACTGGCGTGCCGAGACTGCGCTTTGGTCACGTCAGCTTCTCGAATTCTGGATCACTACGGCGGCGATCGGGGGCGGGTCCAGTCGTGAAGAAGGTTGAGATCGTTCCAAGGTAATCAATCCGAGTCAATCAATGCTTTGTCGCCTGATTTTGGGTCGTCGCGCAGACTAAAACGCGCGGCGGCCATGTTAGTTTCACGGCGAGTTTTATTCTTCGGAAAATGTGGTGCCTAACCCCGCAGCTACTGCGGGACGGTCATCAGCTCGAGAACGTGGCCGTTCGGATCGCGAAAATAAAAACCGCGACCGCCGCCCCAATCGTTGAGTTTGCCATCATCAAGGCTCCAGGGTGCGCTGCCAAACAGGATATTGGCTTTCTTGACGCGCCGCAGAATAGCGTCGAACTCGCGGTTGGTGACGTGAAATGCCAGATGATGACTGTCGAAGTCTTTGTCGTCGTCGAATAACAAAGTCAGTTGCTTATTCACCCGCACCGGGGCGAAATGCCCGGTGCGGCTGCGCTTTACGCCGAAAATCTTGGCAAAGAATTTCGCCGCCGCGGCTTTGTCGCGCGCCGGCACGATGGTGTGATTGAGCGTAATGGCCATAACCGCCGCCTCTCCAGGATTCGCCCTATTAACGCTTAGAACGTCGGATAGGTCTGGCCGACCTTGCCGCCAACGCGGGCGAAGCCTTCCTTGGCGGGCTGGTATTTGTCGTTGATATTGAGCGCCTTGGCGTAGGAGCCAGCGGCCTTGTCCTTTTGCCCCAATCGTTCATAGGCTAGACCGCGGCTGGTCCAGGCGCGCAAATTCGTGGGCGCGAGCTGTACCGCCTGATCAAGGTCATCGGCGGCCAATTTGGCATTGCTAAGCGCCAGATAGCTGAGCGCACGCGCGACGTAAGGCTCCGTTTTTTGACCGGCGAATCCTATCGCAGTGGAGAAATCGTCGATCGCGAACGCATGCTGGCGCTGCGTCTGATACAGCAGCCCGCGATTGTAGAAGGCCTCGGGATTTTCCGGCCGCAGCGCGATCGCCTTGTTGAAATCCTCCAGCGCTTGGCTGTTGCGACCTTGCTCACGGTAGACAATGCCGCGGCCCAAATAAGCCGACGCATAAGAGGGATCGATCGCCAAGGACTTGTTGTCGTCAGCAAGCGCCAGATCGAGCTTGTTGATCTTGCGGTAGACGAGCGCGCGATTGGCGTAGGCCTGCGCATAATTGGGATCGAGACTGATCGCTTTGTTGAAATCGGTCAGCGCCTGCTCGGTGTGGCCGGCTTCGCCGTAAACCACGCCGCGCATGTTGTAGGCCTGTGGATCGTCTGGATGCGCCGCGATGACTTCGCTGAGCGAAGCGACATTCGATTGCGAGCCCGGATAGAGCGGCTGGTCCTGGTCTGAAGCAGACGGATTGCTAACGGTCGCGCAGCCGGCGAGCACGAGAAAGACGATCGGCAGCGGCCAGCGCCACCTCATGCTTCTCCGCTTTGGCTGGGCGGCTTCGGCTTTCATGGCAAGATAACGATAGCAGAGGGCGCGTTCGGGCAAGAACCGGTCAATCCAAGACGAGCCTAAAAACGCTAAAGCCTTATCGACCCTAAACTTGATCGGGATCGATAAGGCCAGGATCGATAAAACCGGCGGTGGTATGGCCAATTAGTTACGGCGTCAGCCGAAGCGCGGGGCGCGCGGCGGACCGGATCTCGCGCCGCCGCCGGGACCACCAGGCACCGGCTTTGGTTTCATCGGGAGCAGCCCTTCGCGCTGCAATCGCTTGCGCGCCAGTTTACGAGCTCGGCGGATCGCCTCCGCCTTTTCTCTCGCTTTTCTTTCCGACGGCTTCTCGTAGTGGCCGCGCAGTTTCATCTCGCGGAAAATTCCCTCGCGCTGCATCTTCTTCTTCAGCGCCTTGAGGGCTTGGTCGACATTATTGTCACGGACAAGAACCTGCACGCTCGCTCCTCTTGCGTTCGATTCTGGGAATTCATGATGGCTTAAGGCTCAAAGGCCTGCGCCACCTTGCCGCGGGCTGTAGCAGAATAGGGCTAAAAAGTCCACTGCCACAGCCTTATTCGCCGCTCACACGCGTGACGTGACCCATCTTGCGGCCGGGGCGTATCGCCGTCTTGCCGTACAGATGCACGGCAGTGCCGGGCACGTTCAGATAGCGCCGGTAATCTCCCACCTCGCGGCCGATCAGATTGATCATCTCGACCCGGCCGTAGCGCAGCGGTTTTGCCAGCGGCCAGCCGGCTACCGCTCTGATGTGCTGCTCGAATTGCGATACCGAGGCGCCGTCGAGCGTCCAATGCCCGGAATTGTGCACGCGCGGCGCGATCTCGTTGACCAAAAGCTCGCCTTCGCGCAACACGAACATTTCGACGGCCAGTACGCCCACATAGCCGAATTTTTGCGCGATGATTTCGGTGATCCGGCGCGCCTGCGCGGCCTCTCGCTCCGAAAGCGCCGCCGGGACCCTTGATGTCTTCAAGATATGGTCGCGGTGCTCATTCTCAGTGACGTCAAAACATTCCACCTCGCCGGCATGGCCGCGGGCCGCGACCACCGAGACTTCACGCTCGAACGGCACGAAAGCTTCCAGGATGCAAGGCTGCCCGCCCGCCTCGCGCCAGGCGGCGTCGGGATCGGTGCCGTTTTTTATGGCGACTTGACCTTTGCCGTCATAGCCGAAACGGCGCGTCTTGAGCACGGCTGGGCGCCCGATCTGTTCGATCGCGGCTTTGAGCTTGTCGGGCGAGGGGATGTCGGCGAAGGCGGCAGTGGGAATGCCGAGGCCAGCGACGAAATTTTTCTCGACGAGGCGGTCCTGTGTCGTCGCAAGAATGGCGGGGTCCGGCAAAACCGGAACACGCGCGGCGAGAAAGGCGGCGGTTTCTGCGGGGACGTTTTCGAATTCGTAAGTGACAACATCGACGTCCGATGCAAAGCGATCGAGCGCTTCGGTGTCGGTATAATCCGCGCAGGTCACGCGATGGACGACATCAAAGGCGGGAGAGTCAGGATTCGGCGCGAATACGTGACATTTCAAGCCAAGCCGCGCGGCAGCGAGCGCAAGCATGCGGCCGAGCTGTCCGCCGCCGAGGATGCCAATGATCGCCTCGGGGTCGAGCACAGGCGAGACTGCGGTCACGCTCACGCAATATCTTTGGGCGCGTCGGGCACGCCGGCAGTTTGCGCCGCCCGCCAGGCCTCAAGCCGGCTCGCCAATGCGGCATCGTTCAAGGCGAGCACGCTGGCGGCAAGCAGTGCCGCATTGATCGCCCCCGCCTGGCCGATCGCCAGCGTGCCGACCGGCACGCCCGGAGGCATCTGCACGATCGAGTACAGTGAATCCTGACCCGACAGCGCTTTGGATTCGACTGGTACCCCGAATACCGGCAGGCTCGTCAGCGAAGCGGTCATCCCCGGCAGGTGCGCGGCGCCGCCGGCGCCGGCAATGATCACCTTAAAACCTTGCGCCTTGGCGCCTTTGGCGAAGGCGTAAAGCCGCTCTGGCGTGCGATGCGCGGAGACAATGCGCTTTTCATAGCCGATTTGCAGCGCCTCGAGCGTCTCGGCGGCATGCCTCA
>DASZCJ010000462.1:0-5421 GCA_035943155.1 Xanthobacteraceae bacterium
GCTCATCGGCATCGTCGCGCTGATCGTGATCGGGCCTAAGGAGCTGCCCGCCGTGATGCGCGGGCTCGGGCAATGGACGCGCAAAATCCGCAGCTTGGCCGCCGATTTCCAAAATCAATTCCACGAGGCGATGCGCGAAGCCGAAATGGCCGACCTGAAAAAGCAGGTCGACGACGTGGCGCAGGACATCAAGCAATACGATCCGCTCAAGGACGTGCGCGCCGATGTTGAGGCAATAGGCAAGGATTTGGATGCCGCCCCCGACAAAAATTTAGAAGAGAAAAGTTCAGAAAAGGAGATGAGCAAAGAAACCGCGCCGGAAAGCCCAGCCGCGGCCGCGCCAGCCAAAGAGCTTCCCATTCCGGAAGCCGCAGCCGAACTCCGTGACAAAGAAATCGTTGGCGCCGGCGTCGGGCCGGTCGCGCCGGAAGCAGCGGCAGAGGCGTCTTCGCCGGACGGTGCAGGCAGGACGCGATGAGAAGCGAAGACGAAGAAAAAGAAATCGAATCCACCAAGGCGCCCTTGATGGATCACCTGATCGAGCTGCGTACGCGGCTTATCAAGGCGCTCGCCGCGTTCGCCGTCGCCGCCGTGGCCTGCTTCTTCTTTGCTCGTCAGATTTATAACGTGCTGACCTGGCCTTACATCTGGGTGGCCGGCGCGGAAAATTCGAAATTCATCTATACCGGGCTCCTCGAATATTTTGTCGTTCAGCTCAAGCTTGCGCTATTCGGCGCAGCCTTCATCTCCTTCCCGGTGGTGGCGACGCAGATCTATATGTTTGTCGCGCCCGGACTGTACCGCAACGAGCGGCAGGCCTTCCTGCCATATCTGGTTGCGACGCCGATTTTCTTTTTTCTTGGCTCGATGGTCGTCTATTTCGTGGTCTGGCCGATGCTGGCGCGGTTCTCGCTCAGCATGCAGCAACTGGGCGGGCCGGGCGAAGCGAGCATCGAACTACTGCCGAAGGTCGAAGATTATCTGTCGCTCATGATGAAGCTGATCCTCGCCTTCGGCGTGGCCTTTCAGCTTCCCGTTATCCTGACGCTGCTCGGCCGCGTCGGCATCGTCACCTCCGATCAGCTCAAAGCAAAACGCCGCTACTTCATCGTGATTGCTTTTGTCATTGCCGCCGTGCTCACCCCGCCTGACGTGTTGAGCCAGATGTCGCTTGCCGTACCGCTGATCGCGCTTTACGAGGGCTCGATCTGGTCGGTGCGGATGGTGGAGCGGCGCGCCGCTGCGAGCCGCGCGGCCGAGGCGGCGGCCGCTAAGCCGGCAGAGTGAGTGGCGTATATTCGGTTTTGATTCGTCATGCCCGGGCATAGCCGTTCGTAGAACGGCGTCGCTTCGCTCGCCTATGTCCAGGCATCCACGTCTTGAGTATCGAGACACACAAAGACGAGGATGGCCGGGTCAAGTCCGGCCATGACGCGGGAAAAGGCTCATGCACGACATCCGCTTCATTCGCGAACATCCGGAGGCTTTCGACCGTGCGCTGGCGCGGCGCGGGCTGGCGCCGGAATCGAAGCGGCTGATCGCCTTGGACGAGGCGCGGCGCAAAAAAATTCTTGAGCTGGAGACCGCGCAGGCGCGCCGCAACGCCGCGTCAAAGCAGATCGGCGAGGCGAAAAAGAGCAAGAATGAGAAAAAGGCCGCCGAGCTCATGGCGGAGGTTGCTGCGCTCAAAGAGACCATCCCGGCAATGGAGGCGGCGGAGAAGGCGGCTTCGCAGGCGCTCGACGATGCGCTTGCACAAATACCGAATATGCCGCTCGACGATGTGCCTGACGGCAAGGACGCCAGCGACAATGTCGAACATCACCGCTTCGGCGCCAAGCGCGAATACGCATTCAAGCCCAAGCAGCATTTCGAGCTCGGCGAAGCGCTCGGGCAGATGGATTTCGAGACCGCGGCAAAGCTATCGGGCGCACGCTTTGTCGTTTTGAAAAAAGGCTTGGCGCGACTCGAACGCGCGCTCGCACAATTCATGCTCGATGTGCACACCGCCGAGCACGGCTATACCGAACTCGCGCCGCCGCTTTTGGTGCGCGATGAGGTGATGTTTGGTACGGCGCAGCTGCCGAAATTCACTGAAGATCAATTTCGAGTTGTTCGGGTCCTTTCATACGATCAGCGACAGGAATTGCTAAATAAGATGGCCTTTAAGGATGATGATGCTGTTTCAGATGATGCGTGGCAGCAATATGACCAAATTTCTGAAGGGCTTTGGCTCATTCCCACCGCAGAAGTGCCGCTGACCAACCTGGTGCGCGAATCCATCGTCGACGAAGCGCAGCTGCCAATGCGGCTTACCGCCTGCACGCCGTGCTTTCGCGCCGAGGCTGGCGCCGCCGGCAAGGACACGCGCGGCATGATCCGCCAGCACCAGTTCACCAAGGTCGAGCTCGTCTCAATCACCACGCCGGAGCAATCGCGCGACGAGCATGAGCGCATGCTGTCCTGCGCCGAGGAAGTCTTGCGGCGGCTCGATCTGCACTATCACGTGGTGACGCTGTGTACCGGCGATATGGGCTTTGCCGCGCAAAAAACCTACGACATCGAAGTCTGGCTGCCGGGGCAGGCCATGTACCGCGAAATTTCATCGTGCTCGGTGTGCGGCGAGTTTCAGGCGCGGCGCATGAATGCGCGCTATCGCGCCAAAGAAGATCGCATCGTTCGGCACGTCCACACGCTCAACGGCTCCGGCGTGGCGGTTGGCCGCGCGCTGATCGCCGTGATGGAAACGTATCAAGAAGCCGATGGAACGATTGCTGTGCCGGATGTCCTGCAGACCTATATGGGCGGAATGAAAAGAATCGAGCGACAATGATTTTAGTTTTGCCGACGCACGAACAGCTCCCTCCCCACAAGGGGGAGGGGAATTGATCTAAGAATGCGCATCCTGGTCACCAACGACGACGGCATTCATTCGCCGGGTCTCGATACCTGCGAGGAGATTGCCCGCACGCTCTCGGATGATGTTTGGGTGGTGGCGCCCGAGCACGACCAGTCGGGCGTCGCCCATTCGCTGTCGCTGAATGACCCGCTGCGGCTCCGCCAAGTTGCCGACCGCCGCTTCGCGGTGCGCGGCACCCCGACCGATTGCGTGATTATGGGCGCGCGCCACGTGCTCGAAGGCAAGCAGATCGATCTCGTGCTGTCCGGTGTCAATCGCGGCCGCAATGTCGGCGAAGACGTGATCTATTCCGGCACGGTCGCCGGCGCGATGGAAGGCGCCGTCCTCGGCATTCCCTCGATTGCTCTGTCGCAATCGTATAAATCGCGTAGCGGGCAGCCGCCGTTCTGGGAAACCGGCCTGCACTTTGCTCCCGATATCATTCGACGTGTGCTTGCCGGGGGCGTGCGCGAGGGCGTGCTCATTAACGTCAATTTTCCGGATTGCCGTCCAGAAGAGGTCAAAGCCATCGCGGTGACGCCGCTCGGGCGCCGCCGCCAGGAGCGCTTGCACATCGACAAGCGCGTCGATGGCAGGGGCAATCCCTATTACTGGATCGCCTATTCACGCCTTAATCCATTTCAGGCCGAGCGTGGAACCGACATCGCGATCCTCGACGAACGCTGCATCGCGTTGACGCCGCTGCGCATCGACATCACCGACGAACTAACAATGACGAAGCTCGCCGAGCTTTTTGCCAAGAAAATTTAGCAACGGGCGCTGGCAACCGCTTGAATCGCTTCCTCGAGTGCGTCGGCCTGGAACGGTTTCTGCAACATCGGAGCTTCCCGATAAGCCTCGGGCAGGCCGCGTTGCCCATAGCCGCTCGCGAAAATGAACGGCACGCCGCGCTCGGCCAAAATTTCGACGACCGGCGTAACCGAGTCCCCGTTCAGATTGACGTCGAGAACGGCGAGATCGAATTGTCCTTGTCTGGCGAGGTCGAGGGCTTGGCGCAGATCGCCCGCCTCTGCTGCGACACTATGGCCGAGATCCGCGAGCATGCCTTCGAGCAGCATGCGGATCATAATTTCGTCCTCAACGACGAAGACGCGCTTGCCCGCAGCAGTCTTCCCCTCACTGGCCATTCAGGACCCCATACTGGCGCCGTAACGCCGGGCTTCGCCCTTTGGTTCCATTCCAGCAGCGGTTCGCCGCGATATAGGCACTTGAACACAGGACCGTATATGCCCTCGTTCTGGAATGGTAAAAACCGACGGCAACACCTTGAGAAGGCGAGGTAAGCGTGGCCACCAGCCCGCCAGCCGACGATGTCGAGCGTATGGAGTTTCAGCTCGCGCTGCGCCGGCGTGGCATCAGCGATCAAGCGGTGCTCCGCGCGATGGAGGAAGTGCCGCGGGAGAACTTTGTTGCCCCCGGCTTCACCGACAGCGCCTATGCCGACCAAGCGCTGCCGATCGATTGCGGCCAGACCATCAGTCAGCCGTTTGTCGTGGCCTATATGACGGAGCAACTTGAAGTCGCCCCGCAGCACCGCATCCTCGAGATTGGCACAGGCTCAGGCTATCAGGCCGCCGTTCTGTCGCGCCTGGCGCGCGAGGTGGTGACGATCGAGCGCTATCGCACGCTTGCCGATACCGCGCACGAACGGCTGCGGATGCTGGGCTACACGAATGTGACGGTGCGCCTCGGCGATGGGATGGCGGGAGCGCCGGATTTGGCGCCGTTCGATCGGATCATGGTCACGGCCGCGGCTGAAGATGTGCCTGACGCGCTGGTCGCGCAGCTGACCACGGGAGGCAAGATGGTCTTGCCTGTCGGTCCGCGTCACGACGCGCAATACCTCATCAAGCTCACTAAGCAGGCGGATGGCGAATTAACGCGCGAAGAGCTTATCGCCGTGCGATTTGTGCCGCTATTGCCGGGGCAAGCGAGGGAGCTGTAGCGCGGAAGACACATAACCGATTATTCCAAAATATTTGCCGGCGCTTAAAACCCTGTTTACCGCAACGTAGTTTATTCGCTCGTCCTTGTATTGCGTACGAGTGAGTAACCATGCGTGCATTGCCTCGGCCGGCCGTTTGGCCGCAACTGGTTGCCATTTCGTTAATGGGCTTGGGGGTCGCAGGCTGTAGTGCCGATTCCGCCCGCTTTGGCGATTGGTTTGGTTCAACGAACTCATCAATGTCGCGGAGCGACGCGACCGTCACAGGCTCGCAAACCGCCTCAGCAAGCCACATCGAGAGTAAGCCGCTGCCGCACTTGGCCGGCGCCGATGACGGCAGCGCGGGTGCTGGCCGCGGCACCGGTTCGTATCCTGGTTCGTACCCGACCACCCCGGGTTCGGCTCCAGCGGCGACGACCCAGCCAAGTGCTCCAACGCGGCAAATGCACACCGCCACCGCGATCCATCCGACGTCCTCACCCAGCGCGCCGCGCGGGGCGCTCGTCGCGCCGCCGGTCGTGCACGTTGTGGCAGCGGGTCAGACGCTTCACAGCAT
>DASZCJ010000463.1:0-1850 GCA_035943155.1 Xanthobacteraceae bacterium
GCCGACGCCAGTCACGGCGACCTTGGCATGATCACGTCTGACGACGTGATGCTGGCCCTGTCGTGGTCGGGTGAAACCGAAGAGCTAAAGGATCTGATCAACTATTCGCGGCGGTTTCGCATAGCGCTCATCGCCGTAACCGTCAATCTTGAGAGCACGCTAGGTAAAGCCGCCGATATCGTGCTGGTGCTGCCGTCGGCACGCGAAGCCTGTCCACATAATCTGGCGCCCACGACCTCGTCATTGATGCAGCTCGCACTTGGCGATGCCTTGGCCCTCGCGCTGCTTGAAAGCCGCGGCTTCACCGCCGTCGATTTCGGAATCTTTCATCCGCGCGGCCAATTGGGCGCAGCATTGAAATTCGTCCGCGATGTGATGCATCCAGGCGATGCCGTACCGCTGATCGCGCGCGGCACGCCAATGTCAGAAGCGATCGTGGAAATGTCCGCCAAAGGATTTGGTTGTGTCGCCGTCATCGAAGCGACGGGAAAGCTCGCCGGCGTGATCACTGACGGCGATTTGCGTCGTCACATGCGCGCCGATTTGCTGCAGGCGATGGTGGATGACGTAATGACCGCTTCGCCAAAAACCGTTCGGCCCGACCAATTGGCCAGCGAGGCATTACAGATTCTCAATGCATCGAAAATCACGGCGCTGATGGTTGTGGAGATGGACCGGCCGATCGGCATCGTACATTTTCACGATCTCTTACGCGCCGGCGTCGCGTGATCCGGCTTTAGTAGAGCCCGCCATTGACGACGCTAGGATCTCGCGAGAGATCGTCCTGTGGCGTGACGCCACGGATCTGCGCGTCGGATGTTAACGGCCGTTGCACAGCGGGTGACTGCTCAAAGCTAGTTTGGGCGGCCGCTGCAACCGGCTGCTGCGGACTGGCACTATTGACAACGTCTTGCTTGGCTGGCTCCGGTTTGGCTTGCTCCGGTTTAGCTTGGCCGTGGGCAATGAAGTCGGCATAACCAGGAGCACCCGGCCGTGGCGGCACGTCGGTGGGCATGCCGCCGGCCCAATGCGGCCAATGATCGGCGACAAAACCGCCGCAGCTTGCGAGATTAAGCCCAAGCCCGAGCAAAATTGCCGTCTTAAATAGTCGCTTAGGGATCATATCCGGTGCCGGATTTTTCGCCTCGCCCAAGATCTATACCGAACTTCGTATCGGAATGGACAGCATTCGTGGCGGTACTATGGTCCTGGCAGCGCAGGCGTTTTAACGACAGCTCACTCGGCAATACCGCCCGCTATGCGCTGTTGACGCTGACACTCGTCGCCGGATCGGGATGCGCCGAGTTAGCGCGGCCGGGCGAAACCGCAGCACCGCCGCCTGAGCAGCCGCTCTATGGCACCTTGGCAGCCAAATATCTTGCCTCGGTTATGCGCGATCGCCCCGCCTTTGAGGGTTTTGAGATTTCCGGCTTGCGCTGGGTTCATTCGCTCAAAGGCTGGAGCTGGCTGGCTTGCTTGCATTTTGTGGATCGCGGGCACCTGCGAACCTATGCGCTGTTTATTCAGAACGATGCCGTCGTCGATGGGCGCTACGCCGTCCAATCGGATTCCTGCGGATCGCAGTCTTATACGCCGTTTGACGTGGTGAACGGCGTGGTCGGTCGGCCGACCGCTCCGGAACAGCCTGCGCTTTATTAGATCGCTAAAGCTTCGCCCGATGGCGTTACGCCGCCTGGCGCACGGCAAGCGCCTGATCGACCGCGGTGAGGACCTGGGCCGCGGTAAGCTCGTCAAGGCATTGGCTATAGCTCTCGAGGCGGCGCTCGCAGCCTTCGAGCTGGCACGGCAAGCACGGCAGGGGATTCTGCACCAGCCAGACATTGCCGCGA
>DASZCJ010000464.1:0-2773 GCA_035943155.1 Xanthobacteraceae bacterium
GGCATTCGCCCGCTCCGCCGCGATGCCAGCAGCTTCGACCTCGACCCCGGTGCGCAGCTCCATCACCTGCACCACTTCGCCGATCGAGCGCAATCCATCCGGGTCGATGCGAAACGGCCGGCGCTGCACGTCGCGCACGACGAAGGCGCCGACGCCTTGGCGCGTCTCAACCAGCCCTTCGGCGCGCAGCACCGCTACCGCCTCGCGCACCACGGTGCGGCTGACGCCGAGCGACGCCGTCATTTCCTGCTCGGTCGGCAGCCGCGCGCCAGGCGCGATCCGTCCGCTGGCGATTTCCGCGGCAAGCCGCTCGACGACTTCGCCGGTCCGGTTTTTGGCCGGACCAAGCGGGTGAAAGAAATCGGCAGGGAGCCTTGACAGGGACAAATCCGTTTGGTCAGGTCATCATATGACCTGATGACTACGCCAGGCTGGCCGCCCGGTCAACCGCCTACGACGCGCCGGCCCCGAGGGAGGAGACAATGCGCCGACGTGACGTTCTTCGCGGCTCTGCAGGGTTGGTCAGCACGCTGGCATTCGCCGGCGCCGCGCAAATCCCGGCTTTCGCGCAGGGCAAAACAACCCTCAAAGTTTCCGATGTTCATGCGGCCGGCTATCCGACCGTTGTTGCGGTGGAAAATCTCGGCAAGAAGCTCGAAGCGGCAACCAATGGGCGGCTTAGCGTCCAGATGTTTGGCTCGATGCAGCTTGGCGGCGAGAAAGAGGCCATCGAGCAGGCGCAAGTCGGCGCGCTGCAGATGGCGCGCGTCAGCGTCGGCGCGATCGGCCCAGTGATCGACGATCTCAACGTATTCAATCTGCCGTTCCTGTTCCGCAACACCGCGCATATGCAGAAGGTGATCGACGGGGCGACCGGCAGCGAACTCCTCGACAAAGTGACGGCGAACGAAAAGGCCGGACTGGTCGGGCTATGCTGGATGGATGCCGGCGCGCGCAGCTTCTACAACACCAAACATCCGATCAAAAGCATCGCCGATCTCAAGGGACTGAAAGTCCGCGTCATCGGCAATCCGATGTTTGTCGATATGGCCAATGCACTCGGCGCCAATGGCGTCGCCATGGGTTACGACCAGGTGTTCAGCGCATTGCAAACCGGCGTGATCGACGGCGCCGAGAACAATCCGCCGAGCTTCGTCTTCGACAATCACTATCAAGTGGCGAAGAACTACACGCTGACCGAGCACTTGATCGTGCCGGAAATCCTGGTGTTCTCGCGCAAGACCTGGGACTCGCTGTCAAAGGACGACCAGGCGCTGATTAAGAAGTTCGCGCGCGAGGCCCAGGCCGACGAACGCGTGCTGTGGGCGGCTTACGAGAAGCAGGCCATGGACAAGGCGCAGACCGGCGGCGTGCAGGTTGTCGCGACTATCGACAAGCAGCCGTTCCAGGATGCCGTCAAACCGGTCTGGGACAAATACGGACCGCGCTTCGCCGAATTGGTCAAACGCATCCAAGCCGTCACCTAAACGAGCGACCATGGTGCCGGCCATACGCAGGCTGATGGACGTGCTCTATGGCGCCTGCGTGGTCATTGCCGGCACCGCTTTGGTCCTGATCTCGGCGGTCATTCCGTGGGCGGTTTACACCCGCTATGTGCTCAACCGCGCCGCATCCTGGCCCGAGCCGATGGCGGTGCTGCTGATGATCGTGCTGACCTTCTTCGGCGCGGCGGCCTGCTATCGCGTCGGTCTGCACATGCGGGTGGGGTTCTTCGTCTCGCTGCTGCCGGAGCGCTTGCAGCGCGCCACCGCACTTTTGGTCGAGCTGCTGATGGCCTTGATCGCGCTGTTCATGGTCGATTGGGGCAGCAAGCTCGTCGCCGCAACATGGCAAAATTCCATCGCCGATTTTCCCTCGCTGTCGGTCGGCGTGACCTACCTGCCGATACCGCTCGGTGGCGCCATCCTGTTGCTGTTCGTCTTCGAGCGGCTCGCCATCGGCCCGCCGCCGCCGCCGGCTGAGCGCGGCGCCGTGGCATTCGAATAGGCAAACGCATGATCCCGAAAAGTGGAGGCCGGTTTCCCGCCTGCGCGAAGCCCTGCCAGACCTTCGTCCTCCCGTTTGATGCTTCGGCGGGCGAAGGCAGGTCGGAAAAGATCATGCGTAAGAAAACATTGTAAGAGGGGGCGCAGGCAATGGACATCTTCGTCCTCCTTGCGACGATGCTCACCTGTTTCGTCATCGGCATGCCGATCGCCTACTCGCTGGCCTTAGCGGCGATCGCCGGCGCTTTCTGGATGGGCATTCCGCTCGAAGCGGTGATGCTGAAAATCTCCGACGGCGTCAGCAAAGTGGCGATGCTGACCATCCCGTTCTTCGTGCTGGCCGGCGCGATCATGGCCGAGGGTGGCATGGCCAAGCGGCTTGTCGCTTTCGCCGATGTGCTGGTCGGCTTCACGCGCGTGCGCGGCGGCCTCTCGGTCGTCAATGTCGTGGCGACGACTTTTCTCAGCGGTATTTCCGGTTCGGCCGTCGCCGACACCTCGGCGATCGGCTCGGTGATGATCCCGCAAATGGAGCGCAGCGGCTTTCCGCGCGTCTTCGCCACCAATGTGACGATCTCGGCTTCAGTGCAGGCGCTCTTGGTGCCGCCGAGCCATAATGCGGTGATCTATTCGCTGGCGACCGGCGGCACGATTTCGATCATCAGCCTGTTCATGGCCGGGGTGGTGCCCGGTCTGTTACTCGGCTTCGCGCTCGTGGTCCTTTGTCTGGTGATTGCTTACCGCGACGGCCATCCGCGCGGTATCGC
>DASZCJ010000465.1:0-6807 GCA_035943155.1 Xanthobacteraceae bacterium
CTTACAGCAATCGGTAACACAGTGGCGCTGCGACAGGCGATCGACGCCCGCATCTTCGATAGCGCGCAAGTGGTCTACAATATCCTCAATCCATCGGCGGCCACTACGTTGCCAGCGAACTATCCGGCACAGGACTATGGAGGCCTGTTCGATCACACGAAGGCGGCGGGCGTTGGGGTCATTGCCATCCGCGTGCTCGCGGGGGGCGCGTTGTCGGGATCGGCCGAACGTCATCCGATTGCCGGTCCGCCGCCGGAGCCGATCGGCTCTAGTTTGAGCTACGGCGCCGATGTCGCGCGCGCTTCCCGCCTGATGCCCTTGGTACAGGAGGGATTTGCCGCGAGCCTGACCGAAGCGGCCGCGCGGTTTGCGATCTCGCATCCGGCGATTGGCACTATCCTGGTCGGTTTGGCGACACCGCAACAGTTCCAGGATGCGCTCGCCGCGGTCCAAAAGGGCCCGCTGCCGGCCGCCGCGCTAGAGCGGCTGACCGCACTTCGGGAAGGATTCGCCGGCGAACCAAGGTGATTGCCGCATCCGCGCCGCCGATGAGTAACGTGTTACATCAGTCATGTGACGTGTCACGCCGCAGGCTGTGAGCGTTACATCAGTCATGTAACGTGTTACGCCCCGATCACTTCCTCGGCGCAATCGGCGGACGCCGCTCGTCATGCTTGCGTGGCTTCCTTGCGACGTGGATGCGGCCACTGACGTTGCGGGCCTAAACACCTGATCGCGAAAAAAGACCTTCTCGCCTTCCCAAGACCCTGATGTGACTCGCGTTTTGCCGTGGGGCTGCTTCTCGATGGCCAGCGTCGCCTTGTCGGTGGTCGTCAGCTTTTGGAGAACTTTTGGTAGCGAGTCCGGTGCCATAAGTCTCCCCGCCGGGTCGGCACTCGAGTTACCGTTACTCGTCACGCCGGTGACCGAACTTGTTTCGCTGCCCGTTATGCGTCACGCGGGCAAAGAGAATTGTTACGCTGCCCGCGTTATACGTCACCCTGCGGTGAAGAATGAATCGCTGACGAAAATTGCAGCCGCTGTCTGGACTGCCTTCCCATTGTCGCGATCCTTTGCTTCCAAGTATCGCCTACGAACAAGCACATCGATTTCAGTCGCCTTTAACTGAATTCGGACGCAACGCAGGCCTTTGCGGTGTCGCTCGCGATACTGGCGCATGCGTTCGGCGGCCGGGGAGGTCGAACGGGAGGCAACTTTTTCAGTCTCGGCGCACTCGGCATCCAGACGGATCGGCTCGGCACAGCCGATCAGGGGCGTGCGTTAGCGGCAACATTGCCAATCGTCGTCTTGGCGACACCCGTCAGATACTTGCCGATGGGTTCCTCCCACGCATCGCCCTCGTAGCGCGCCGCTTGTTCCAACTGGATATGCTCGCGCTCGAATTGCTTGTCGGGCCACCATGGGACGCCTTGCCGGTAGAGCAGGACCGCTTCGGCAAATAGCTGAGCGCGATCCTCCGCCAAGCCGTCGATGTCGATGTCGCCGCATTTGACCGGCCAGAAGCGACGGCCGCCGGTTTCATCGCGTAAGTAAACGTCCTTGTTGGTAGTGCCGATGAATATGCATTGCCGTGGCTCGATCACCTCCATTCGACCATAGCTCGGACGATAGCGTTCGGTCGTGCGTGAAATGAAACTTTTAAGCAACGCAGCTTCGGCCTTATTCATGGCGTGCATTTCGGCAACCTCGATCAGCCATTTACCGCGCAAATGTTGCGGTGCATCCTTGCCGCTGGTGATGTCAGGCAAGCTGTCCGAATAGTAGTCGTCCGCAAGCACGGCACAGGCGGTGGATTTTAATTGGCCCTGCCGCCCTTCGAGCAAGAGCATGTGGTCTGCTTTGCATCCCGGCTCGAAGATGCGCGCCACCATTGAAATCAAAAACATCTGGCCGATTGCCTGCGTGTAGTTGGTCAACTCTGCGCCGAGCTTAGTCGTGAGCCAAACATTGGCGCGCGGCTGACCGTCCCATTGCAACGACGTGAGATAGTCGTACACCGGATGATAGGAATGGTCGCGGACATAGGTCTCGATGGCATCGCGGACGGTTTCACGGGCGACCCGTTTCAGTCCGGCGTTCTGCATCCATTCCTGAATGTCGATCACGTCCTTGTCGATGAGCGGGCGGGGCTCTGTTAGCTCGCCGCCGACTGGTCGGCCGATTTCCTGCAACAACATCGGCGCGCGTAGCATTTCGTCATAGCCGAGCGCGTCGCGCACTGCCGGATCATTGCGCAGCGCGATCAGCGCGTTGGCGAGATTGGGCAGCGGCTTGGGATTTTTGCCATCATCATGGATGCACTTGTCGAGCCAGCTATGTTTGCGGGGGAACGGTGCAATGGTCATGATACGCCCGCCTCAGTTGCCGCGACGTCGGCACCACAGCCCATCGTCCACAATGACGGCTCCCAGCAAACTAATGGCTCGCGAGCGCGCCATCGGTAGTAAAGGCGTAATGCTGGCTACGATGCTGGACGATGGTGCCGACGGCGATTCCGGCGTTCGATAAGCCATCGGCCTTGCGCCTGACGCACGAACACCAGGCGAACGTATTACGCGGACATTTCGCGGACAGCATTGATACTGTCCAAAAGGAAAACAGCCCAAAACATTGAAAATGCTGGCGCGCCCGAAGGGATTCGAACCCCTGACCTCTGCCTTCGGAGGGCAGCGCTCTATCCAGCTGAGCTACGGGCGCATGGTCTTTTTCAATACAGAAAGTGCTGCAAACCGGCAACGCCTGTAGCCTTGCCGCCGGCGTGGCTGGCTTCTAATCTCCCCAATCGAATATCCGTCACCCTGAGGCGCGAGCGAAGCGAGCCTCGAAAGGCGACGGCCCGGAACGCCCAAACCGCATCCTTCGAGGGCCGCTTCGCGGCCGCCTCAGGATGGCGGGAATGTCACGGAGCAGCCCGATGTCGCAAGTTGCGGAGAAAACCGAAAAGCGCACGCCGAAAACCGCGCAAATCAAAGATGCCGCGTTCCAATGGGACGATCCGCTCGACCTTGAAAGCCAGTTGACCGAGGAAGAGCGCATGGTCCGCGACACCGCGCGCGACTACGCGCAGGAGAAATTATTTCCGCGCGTGCTCACCGCCAATCGCGAGGGCACGTTCAACCACGACATCGTGCGCGAAATGGGCGCGCTCGGCATGCTCGGCGTGACCATTCCGCAAGAGTATGGCGGCGCTGGCCTCAACTATGTCTGCTACGGGCTGATTGCGCGCGAGCTGGAGCGCGTCGATTCCGGCTTCCGCTCCATGATGTCGGTGCAGTCCTCGCTCGTGATGTACGCCATCTACGCCTATGGCAGCGAAGCGCAGCGCCGCAAATATCTGCCGAAACTTGCAACCGGCGAGCTGATCGGCTGCTTCGGCCTGACCGAGCCCGATCACGGCTCCGATCCCGGCTCGATGACGACGCGCGCCGAGAAAACACCCGGCGGCTATAAGCTCACCGGCGCGAAAACCTGGATCACCAACGCGCCGGTCGCCGACATCGCCGTGGTGTGGGCCAAGCTCGACGGCAAGATCCGCGGCTTTATTGTCGAGCGCGGCACCAAGGGGCTGGCGACGCCGAAGATCGAAGGCAAATTAAGCCTGCGCGCCTCGATCACCGGCGAACTCGTCTTCGACGGCGCGCTGGTGCCGGAAGATAATTTGCTGCCGAACGTCTCCGGGCTCGCCGGCCCGTTCGGCTGCCTCAATGTCGCGCGCGCCGGCATCGCCTGGGGCGCGATGGGCGCCGCCGAATTCTGCTGGCATCGCGCCCGCGATTATGTGCTCACGCGCAAGCAATTCGGCCGGCCGCTCGCCGCCAATCAGCTGGTGCAGAAGAAACTCGCCGACATGCAGACTGAAATCACGCTCGGCCTGCACGCGGCGCTGCGGCTGTCGCGGCTGATCGACGAAGGCAAGGCCTCGCCGCCGGCGATCTCGCTGCTCAAGCGCAACAATTGCGGCAAGGCGCTGGACGTCGCGCGGCTCGCCCGCGACATGCACGGCGGTAACGGCATCACCGAAGAGTTTCACGTCATGCGCGTGCTGTGTAACCTCGAGACCGTCAACACCTACGAGGGCACGCACGACGTCCACGCGCTGGTGCTCGGCCGCGCCCAGACCGGCATCCAGGCGTTCATGTGATTGGGCACAGCCCCGCACCGGCAGTTTTATCCCCTTCCCCCTTGAGGGGGAGGGTTAGGGAGGGGGCGTTACGCGAGCGCAAAAGTTAAAGAGACCCTCCTCCCGATCCGCTCCACGGATCGACCTCCCCCTCAAGGGGGGAGGTGAACGCCGCAACTCGTCTGGACTCGCGTAACGACCGCGTAATGCCGGACTAAAAACGAGGCCAATCGATGTGCCGCAACATCCGCACGCTGTTTAATTTCGAGCCGCCGGCGAGCGAAGAAGAAATCTGCGCCTCGGCGCTGCAATTCGTGCGCAAGCTCTCAGGCTTTAATCATCCGTCGCGCGCCAACGAAGCCGCGTTCGACCACGCCGTGGATGAAGTAGCCGCCGCCGCGCGCCGACTGCTCGGCTCGCTCGCGACAAATAGCCCGGCGAAAAACCGCGAGGCCGAAACCATGAAAGCGCGCGAGCGAGCCAAGGCGCGATTTGCTTAGAGCATGATCCCGAAAAGTGGATACCGGTTTTCGGAAAAGATCATGCTCAAAGAGCAAAACCAAGCGAGCGTGTGACTGCCTTGGGCGCGGAGTTCATCCGCGATCTTTTTGCGCAATTCCGCCCGGTCATGGTGCGGCGCATGTTCTCATCACCGCCTGGTCGACTGACAGCCGTCTGATGGTCAAAGTGGAGCAGCACTTTGGCTTTGCCTCCGCTGAGCTCTTCGCCTTCGCTGAAGACGATACGGCAATCGGTCCCGTTGAACTCGTCAATGTCATCAAGCCAACCGTACTAGCCAAAATGCAGCACATCAAAGATTCGGACAATTACAGTCTGGTGTTTTCCTCCCACCCAGCAATGACGATCGACAATCAAGGCTTGATGCGTGCCGCCATATACGCGGAGGAAATAGAGGATGCGATGAAGGGGCCAGTCTACGAAATGACAGTGCAAGTGACTCGCGATGCAAATACATTTAAGGCAAATATCGTCTCCATCGTACCATATGTTGGCGCGTCAATTTCGATCATCGTGCACTAAAGCAGCTTCCACCCAAATTGTCCGTCAACGGAAATCGTAGTCGCGGATGATCGTTGGCCTATTCTCACAAAAAACTCTGCGGGTCGACGTCGATCTCGAGCTTGATTGGCCCGCGCCGCTTCGGCGCTTTTGCCAGCCACCGGCGGAGATAGGCGGTGAGATCGTAGCCGCGCGGCGCCTTGATCAGCAACCGCAAGCGATGGCGGCCGCGCACCAGTGCAAGCGGCGCCTCGGCCGGACCGAGCACGTGCACGTGCTCCGTCCTGTTTTCGTTGAGCGGCGCGGCGCGCGCCAGTTCGCGCGCATAAGCTGCGGTGTCGTGCTTGTCGAAGCCGGAAATAACGATCGAGGCGAGCCGGCCGAATGGCGGATAGCCGCTCCGCTCGCGCGCCGCGATCTCCGCGGCGTAGAATGCTTCGCGGTCCTGCGCGATCAGCGCGCGCATCACCGGATGTTCGGGCTGATGGGTTTGCAGCAGCCCCAAGCCGACGCCGGCATCGCGGCCGGCGCGGCCGATTACCTGATGCAGCAACTGAAAGGTGCGCTCCGCCGCGCGCGGATCGCCGTTGCTCAAGCCGAGATCGGCATCGATGACGCCGACCAGATTGAGCATCGGGAAATGATGGCCCTTGGCGACGAGCTGGGTGCCGATCACGATGTCGAAGCGGCCGGCGGCGACGGCGGCCAATTCCTCGCGCATCCGCTCGATCGTGGCGACGAGGTCGCTCGAGAGCACCAATAGCCGCGCCTGCGGAAACAGCGTTCGTACCTCCTCTTCCAGGCGTTCGACGCCGGGACCGACGGCAACGAAGGAATCCGCGGCTTGGCATTTTGGGCAGGTTGGCGGGTGCGGCATGGCGAAGCCGCAATGGTGGCAGACGAGCTGGCGGCGGAAACGGTGATCGACCAGCCAGGCGTCGCAATTCGGACAGGCGAAGCGGAAGCCGCAGGCGCGGCATAGCGTCAACGGCGCATAGCCGCGGCGGTTGAGGAATAACAGCGCCTGTTCGCGGCGCTCCATCGCCGCCGCCACCGCGCCGGCGAGCACGGGCGAAATGAACCGGCCGGGCGGCGGCCGCTCGCGGCGCAGGTCGATCGCCTCGACGCTCGGCAGGCGCTGGCCGCCGAAGCGCTGCGGCAGCGCGAGACGCGCGTAGCGGCCGCGCCGCGCATTGACCTCGCTCTCGATCGACGGCGTCGCCGACGATAAGACGACCGGAATGCCGGCAATGTGTCCGCGCACCACCGCCATGTCGCGGGCGTGGTAACGAACGCCGTCTTCCTGCTTGTAGGCAGGATCGTGCTCCTCATCCACGACTATGAGCCCGAGATCGGCGTAAGGCAGAAACAAAGCCGAGCGGGCCCCGACCACGACGCTGACTTCACCATCGGCAACGGCGCGCCAGGTGCGCGCCCGCTGGCGCGGCGTCAGTTCGGAATGCCAAGCCGCCGGCCGCGTACCGAAACGGGCCGAGAAGCGGTCGAGAAATTGCGTGGTGAGCGCAATCTCCGGCATCAGGATCAGGCTTTGCCGGCCGCGCCGGATCGTGTCCGCCACCGCCTCGAAATAGATTTCGGTTTTTCCTGAGCCAGTGACGCCGTCGAGCAGCGTGACCGAATAGCAG
>DASZCJ010000466.1:0-12200 GCA_035943155.1 Xanthobacteraceae bacterium
CGGCGTGGGACTAGTGCGGTGGATTTGAAGTTCCCGCAGTTCAGTCGGGAGCTCTCATAGGAACTTCAAATCCAAAAATCGCACTAGAATTATATATTTGCCAGTGTCCCTTTTGATTCCGAAGTTCGCATGAGAGCGTGCCGATAAAGTATGCGAACTTCGGAATCGGGACACTAGTGCGGGCTTATAAACCTTAGCTCGCGCGTGGGGCAAGCGCGCGGAAGGGAAATGCAAGCGGGATGAGCCGTCAGCAGGGAACGCAGGATCTTCCGCCAGTGACACCCTTGCCGACTGCAACTTTGAGATGCCGCAGTTCCGGTGCCGGACAATTCCGCGTGAGCGGCGCTTTGTCATTGCGGCTATGAAGCTCGATCACTTTCCAACGATTGATGATCCTTGTATACGAACCGGGAACAAAGCGAACACGCTCGGAGAGAAAAATGGACGCAAAAACTGACGAGAGCGCCGGCAAGTGCCCGGTCATGCACACTGCTTTCAGGACGAACCGTGACTGGTGGCCGAACCAGCTGAACCTTCAGGTTCTCCACCACAACTCCACTCTGTCCGATCCGATGGACGCGGCGTTTAACTACGCCAAGGAATTCAAGAGTGGCCGGCCGACTTTGGCCACTACGGCCCGCTGTTCATCCGCATGGCGTGGCACAGCGCGGGCACGTACCGCATTGCCGACGGCCGCGGCGGCGCCGGCGCCGGCCAGCAACGCTTCGCACCGCTCAACAGCTGGCCGGACAACGCGAACCTCGATAAGGCGCGCCGGCTGCTGTGGCCGATCAAGCAGAAATACGGCCGGAAAATCTCTTGGGCCGACCTGATGATTCTGGCGGGCAACGTCGCCCTTGAGTCGATGGGCTTTAAGACCTTCGGTTTCGGCGGCGGCCGCGCCGACGTCTGGGAGCCCGAAGAACTCTACTGGGGCCCGGAGGGGACGTGGCTGGGGGACGAACGCTACAGCGGCGAACGCCAACTGCAGAATCCGCTCGGCGCGGTGCAGATGGGCCTGATCTACGTGAACCCGGAAGGGCCAAACGGCAAGCCGGATCCCATCGCGGCGGCGAAGGACATCCGCGAAACGTTCTTTCGCATGGCGATGAATGACGAGGAGACGGTTGCGCTCATTGCCGGCGGCCACACCTTCGGCAAAACCCATGGCGCCGGCGATCCGTCACTGCTTGGTCCAGAGCCGGAAGGCGCCTTCATCGAGGATCAGGGCCTTGGCTGGAAGAGCAAGCATGGCACAGGTCTCGGCGCCGACACCATCACCGGCGGTCCGGAAGTCACCTGGTCGCAAACACCGACGAAATGGAGCAATCACTTCTTTGACAACCTGTTCAATAACGAATGGGAGCTGACCAAGAGCCCGGCCGGCGCCTATCAATGGAAGGCGAAAGGTAACGCTGCCACGATCCCGGACGCTCACGACAAATCGAAGAAGCATGTACCGACCATGCTGACCACGGACCTTTCGCTGCGGCTCGACCCAGCCTACGAGAAGATCTCGCGGCGCTTCTACGAGCATCCGGATCAGTTCGCGGACGCATTTGCCCGGGCGTGGTTCAAGCTGACGCACCGCGACATGGGCCCGATCGTGCGCTATCTCGGTCCGCTCGTGCCGAAGGAGAAGCTGTCGTGGCAGGATCCGATTCCCGCCATCGATCACAAGTTGATCGACGAGCAGGACATTGCCGCCCTGAAGGCCAAGATCCTCGCCGCCGGTTTGTCCATTTCCCAATTGGTTTCGACGGCCTGGGCGTCGGCGTCGACGTTCCGCGGCTCCGATAAGCGCGGTGGGGCAAACGGTGCGCGCATTCGCCTCGCGCCGCAAAAGGATTGGGACGTCAATCAACCCGCTCAGCTGGCGAAGGTGCTGCAGAAACTCGAGACGATCCAAAAGGAGTTCAACGCTTCGCAGTCCGGCGGCAAAAAGGTTTCGCTTGCTGATCTCATCGTTCTCGGTGGCTGCGCCGCGGTCGAGAAGGCCACGAAAGACGCTGGGCATGACGTGAAGGTCCCGTTCACGGCGGGGCGCACGGACGCCTCGCAGGAGCAGACCGATGTCGAATCCTTCGCGCCACTCGAACAAACCGCTGACGGGTTCCGCAACTATCTCCGCGGCAAGCAGCTCATGCTGCCTGAGGAAGCATTGGTGGATCGAGCGCAATTACTGACGCTGACGGCGCCGCAGATGACGGTTCTCGTCGGCGGGCTGCGCGTGCTGGGTGCAAATGCCGGGCAGTCCAAGCACGGCGGTTTCACCAAGCGGCCCCAGACGCTGACCAACGACTTCTTCGTCAATCTGCTCGACATGAGCACACAATGGCAGCCGTCCCCCAACTCTGACGGCGTATACGAGGGGCGCGACCGGAAAACCAACGAGGTCAAGTGGACGGGCACCCGCGTCGACCTGATCTTCGGTTCGCACTCGCAACTACGCGCGCTGGCGGAAGTCTATGCCTGCGCGGACTCGAAAGAGAAGTTTGTGAAAGACTTCGTGGCGGCGTGGACCAAGGTGATGAACCTCGATCGCTTCGAGCTCGCCTGATCTCTGCGGAAAGCTTTTCGAGGTCTTCGAGTTTGGATCATGAGCGGACACCGTTGTGTCGCAGCGGTGTCCGAACAACCGAGCTGAACGCGCCGGCTATTCCTTGGCGGCTTGTTTACTGGCTTTAGAGGGAGATGCCGGTTTTTTCTTCGCGACCTGTGCAGATGGCGGCGCGGGCGCGCTCTGCACCCGTTCGACTTCGGCGAGAGCGCCACTTGCGAAATGATAGATGCCCGGCCGCGGACCGCCATTAAATGTCAGGACTGCAGTGCGCTCGCCGTTCGGGCCCTTGCCGATTTGAACCGCGTTGGGTGATCCGGCGCGGAATACGACGTCGCATTCACTCATGCCAAGCGCGACACCGCCGCCGAGCAGACTACCACCATCGGCTGCAGGTGCGACGCCTGGAGCCTGATTCGCCGCGGCAGCTGCAGGCGCTTGCTGGGGCGCTTGTTGGGACGCTTGCGGCGCCGGACAGGAACCGTTGCCATCGACAAGATCGTTGGCGGTGATCGGCCGCGCCCGCTCCTTAGTTTCCTGAAGTTCGGAGAAAGTATAACCGCCCTTGCGGCTGGTTAATTCGAATGGCTTGGCGAACCAAGCATCCTTGTTCTCGTAATCGACATTGGCGCAGCCGCACAGCGCCAACGCGGTGGCGAGCGCCATGACAATGCCGGTCGCGTTGGCTCGAAACTGCACCATGGCCCCCGAAAGTCCCCAGTCTTTCCCCTGCAGCCCAAACGGTCAGCAGAATGCGCCGGTTTGTGTTGCCAGCATGGCGGTTTCACCTATTTTAGCGAAACCCGGCGGTTTCGGCGATAGCTATTGCATGCGGAGAGGTGACGTGGCGCAACACTGGAAATCGCGGAAAAAACAATATCTTGTGCGCCATAACCGTGCCCACGCGGCGCCACGCCCTGTGATGACCGTCACAGACGTGGCGGCACTTTGACGTAACACTTCATCATCTTGGGGGAATTTTCCTGGGGAATAGTGTTCATATCCGGCAATGGCGCCGGAGACGTCGCCTGGATTGAGGGTTCTTCATGCAACTGCAATTCGTCGGTTGCGGCGACGCGTTCGGCTCGGGCGGACGATTCAACACCTGTTTCCATCTTGTCGGCCGCAATCTCAATACGCTCATCGACTGTGGCGCGACCTCGCTCGTTTCGATGAACAAGCTCGCGATCAACCGCAACGCCATCGAGACAATATTGATCACCCATTTTCATGCCGACCACATCGCCGGCTTGCCCTTTTTCATCCTCGAAGCCAATTACGTCCTCAAACGAAAAACGAGCCTTACCATCGCCGGCCCGCCGGGCCTCAAGTCACGCTATGCCGCCTTGATGGAAACCACATTCCCAGGCACGCAGGCGATGGACTGGTCGTTTCCTTTGACGCTTCGCGAATTTGAGATCGGCAAGGCCAATGAGGTCGGCCATATGCGGGTCACGCCTTCCCGGGTGCTGCATGATGAACGCGCCGGTCCGTGCCTTGGATTGCGGATCGAAACCGAGGGCAAAGTGATCGCCTATTCCGGCGATTCGCAGTGGACGGATTCGCTGATCGAGGTTGCGCGCAATGCCGACCTCTTCATCTGTGAGGCCTATACACGGGACAAACCGGTGGCCACGCACATGGCGCTCAGCTTGCTGGAACGCCACCTCGACCAGATCCGGCCGAAACGGCTCATCCTCACGCACATGAGCAATGACATGCTAGCGCGGCGCGGCGAGTTGCCGTACGAGACCGCCGAGGACGGCATGGTTGTGGAGATTTAGGACGTAGAGCCGGTGCTTAACCAGCGCTTTAAACGCTCAAGCGAAGCGCACCGCGTAGATCGGCGGCAGATGGGCGTTGACGAGCTGCCAGCTTCGCCCGCCGTCATCGCTCGTCCATAGCGCGCCGGTGGTTGAGCCCATCGCCAGGCGCTCGCCGCTCTCGTCTACGTCCAAGCCGTGCCGATAGACGAGATCGTAGGCGTCGCGCTGCGGCAAGCCATGGCGCATGATTTCCCAATTACTGCCACCATCGTCGGTCCGCGTGACGCACAGCGCGCCATCGCGCGGCATGCGAATCTCGTCCTTGATCGCCGGAACGAACCAAGCCGTTTGCGCGGAACGCGGATGCGCGGCCACCGCAAAACCGAAATCGTCGCCGGGCGGCGACAGCTGGGTCCAGTGCGCGCCGGCATCGGCCGAGCGATAAATTCCGGCGTGGTGCTGCATCCACATGACATCGGGCGTCGCGCCACAGCGCACCACCCGATGCGGATCCTGGATTGCACTATCTTCAGCCTGTTCCGGCGGCACGTAAGGCGCGAACAGGCCTTTGCCGAGCACCGACCAATTGCCGCCGCTGTCGTGGCTCTCCCACACGCCGCCGCAGGAAATCGCAAGGAATACGCGGTTTGAATCGCGTGGATCGGGCGAAATGCTGTGGATGCCGGCGGCATCGTAGCCGCCGCCGAACCAGCGCTTGCGCTCAGGGACGTTCCACAGCGATGAGACGAGCTGCCAGCTGTCGCCGCGGTCATCGGAGCGAAACAGGCCCGCTGGAATGGCGCCAATCCATAAACGATCCGAATGCTGCCGGCCGCCAGTTTCGATCGTCCAGATTTGAAACAGCGAGGGAGCATCGGCGGCATCGGCGGGAAATGCCGGCGCGGCGAGCTCGCGCCATGTTTTGCCGCGATCGTCCGAGCGGTGCAGTTTGGCACCGAAATGACCGTCCTTGAGCGCGGCATAGATCGCGCCATCGGCCGGCAAAACGTTGCTCACCGCAACACCAGGAAAGCCAATCAGATTCGCAGTCCAGCCCGGAGGTTTGCGTTCGAGCGCAAACAAGCCTTTGCGCGTCGCTATCAGCAAATGATCGTTCATGACCTCCCCACTACTATGACTTCCCTGTTGCGATTGGCGATCAACCGCCAGACAGCGCCTGCATCACGTAGAGCTTGCTGTCGGGGCCGATGCGCCGCGTCAGCGCGGCCTCGTGCGCTAATCGCTCGCCGTCGGCAAATATGCAGACATGTTTGCGCAACGCGCCCTGATCGTCGAGCACATAGCCGCGCACATGTGGTTGCGCGGCGAGCAGGTTTTCGAGAGCCTCACCGACCGTCGCACCTGCCGCCAACAGCGGCCCATCCGGAACGATATTGCGCAGATGACTGGTGAAATGAATCTCGGCCATGGTCGTTCGGGGCTAAAGCGAAACGGCTTTAGATTGATTCCACCATTTCGCTTTAGCTTTTTGTTTGAGCATGATCTTTCCGAAACCGGCACCCACTTTTCGGGATCATGCTTTAGTCCAGCATCCGGGATTTTTTGCGGCATTAGCCTTCGAGCGCGGCGGCGATAGCGGCAAGTGCCGCGTCGGCTTTCGAGCCGTCGGGACCCCCGGCTTGCGCCATATCGGGACGTCCGCCGCCACCCTTGCCGCCCAACGCCTCGGCGCCTTGGCGGACAAGATCGATGGCATTGAAGCGCGCCACGAGATCGTTGGTGACGCCGACAACGATTCCGGCTTTGCCATCCTCGGTTACGCCGACGATGGCGACCACGCCCGACCCGAGTTTCTTCTTGCCGTCGTCGGCGAGGCTGCGCAGATCCTTCAAGTCGATGCCGGCAACGGCGCGCGCCATGAGCTTCACATCGCCGATCTTGCGCACGCCGTCGGCGCCCTCGCCGCCTTGGCCGCCGCCCCTTGCGCTGCCGGACATTGCGAGCTTCTTCTTCGCCTCGGAGAGGTCGCGGTCGAGGCGCTTGCGCTCTTCAAGCAGGGTATTCAAGCGGTCCATGAATTCCGTCGGGCTCGTGCGCAGCGCGGTCGCAGCCGATTTGACGATTTCGCGATATTGCCGCCCCTCGGTGCGCGCTTTGGTCCCGGTGATCGCCTCGATACGTCGCACGCCAGCGGCAACGCCACCCTCTGCGACGACGGAAATGATGCCGATATCGCCGGTCCGCTTAACGTGCGTACCGCCACACAATTCGACCGACCAGCCCAGGGTGTTGCCACCACCCTCCCCCATCGCGACCACGCGCACCTCGTCGCCGTATTTTTCGCCGAACAAGGCACGCGCGCCCGACGCAATGGCGTCGTCACGGCTCAGCAAGCGTGTGACTACAGGCGCGTTCTGCAACACCACATCGTTGGCGATGTCCTCGACGCGCTCGATCTCTTCGCCGCTCATCGCTTTCGGATGGGAGAAATCGAACCGCAGCCGGTCGGGCGCCACCAGCGAACCTTTCTGCGCGACGTGATCGCCAAGAACCTGCCGCAGTGCTTCATGAAGGAGATGGGTCGCAGAATGGTTTTGCCGGATCGCCCCGCGCCGGGCATGATCGACCTCAAGCGCCACTTCGCTACCCGGTTGCACCGTTCCCTGTTCGACCGTTCCGATGTGAGCGAAAACGTCGCCGGCATATTTTTTTGTATCGGTGACCTTAAAGCGAATGCCATCCGCACTCATGACGCCGGTATCGCCGATTTGCCCGCCGGATTCGCCGTAAAAAGGCGTTTGATTGAGGAGGACGACGCCGCTTTCGCCTTTTTTAAGCGCGCTGACCTCCTTGCCATCGCGCAGCACGGCGGAGACGACACCTTCGGCGCTTTCGGTTTCGTAGCCGAGAAATTCCGTGGCGCCGACTTTTTCGCGCAAGGCGAACCAGACCGCTCCGTCCGCTGCTTCGCCAGACCCGGTCCATGAGGCGCGCGCCTTGGCGCGCTGCCGCTCCATGGCGTCGGTGCAAGCCGCGATATCGACGCCTACGCCGCGCGGCTTGAGCGCGTCCTGCGTCAGATCGAGCGGGAAGCCATAAGTATCGTAGAGGGTGAAGGCCGTCTCGCCGTCGAACATGTCGCCTTGCTTGAGCGACTTGCTTGCTTCTTCGAGCAACGTAAGCCCGCGTTCCAAGGTGCGGCGGAAGCGAACCTCTTCGAGCTTTAAGGTTTCGGTGACCAACGCCTCGGCCCGGTGCAGTTCCGGATAGGCCTGCCCCATCTCGCGCACGAGCACTGGCACAAGCCGCCACATCAACGGCTCCTTGGCACCAAGCAATTCGGCGTGCCGCATCGCGCGGCGCATGATACGGCGGAGCACATAACCGCGGCCTTCATTGGACGGCAGCACGCCGTCCGCGATCAGAAAAGCGCTGGCGCGCAAATGATCGGCGATGACGCGGTGCGACGCCTTGCGCTCGCCCTCCGGATCGACGCCGGTGAACTCGGCAACCGCTTCGATCAGCGCGCCGAACAGATCGATCTTGTAATTGTCGTGCGTGCCCTGCAGCACGGCGGCCAGGCGCTCAAGGCCCAGTCCGGTGTCGATCGACGGCCGCGGCAAGTCGAGGCGCTTGCCGTCGGCGAGCTGCTCGTACTGCATGAATACGAGATTCCAGATCTCGACGAAGCGATCGCCCTCCGCTTCCGGACTGCCCGGCGGTCCGCCCCAGATGTGATCGCCGTGATCGTAGAAAATTTCCGAACACGGACCGCACGGCCCGGTATCGCCCATCGCCCAGAAATTGTCGCTACCGGCGATCCGCAGGATTTTCTTTTCGGGCAGGCCGGTGATCTTCCGCCACAGCGCGAATGCCTCATCGTCGTCGATATAGACGGTGACGAGCAGACGATCGGCCGGCACGCCGTAGTCCTTGGTGATGAGCCGCCAGGCCAGCTCGATGGCGCGCTCCTTGAAATAATCGCCGAACGAGAAGTTGCCGAGCATTTCGAAAAAGGTGTGATGGCGGGCGGTGTAGCCGACATTGTCGAGGTCGTTGTGCTTGCCACCGGCGCGCACGCATTTCTGCGCCGTCACCGCGCGCGAATAGGGACGCTTTTCCAGGCCGGTGAAAACGTTTTTGAATTGCACCATGCCGGCATTGGTGAACATCAAGGTCGGATCGTTGCGCGGCACAAGCGGCGAAGACGGCACGACTTCGTGCCCCTCGCGCGCGAAGTAAGCGAGAAAGGCTGATCTGATATCGTTGACACCGGTCATTTCGGGCAATTGTCTAGCTACACGGTGCTTTCCTGTCCAGGAAACGGGATAGGAAAGCACGGATTGATGCGCAAATTTGATCTACGCCTGCAAAGCATATAAGCGCTCTTGCGGCGGCGACGAGCACTCGATGAACGAGCAAAGCGGCAAATCTCCCCTCCCCAGCACGCTGCAGGAGCGCCTGCGCCAGCGGCGCTTCGTGATGACCGCGGAGCTCGTGCCGCCGCTCTCGAGCGATGCGCAGGAGCTGTGGCGCAAGGCCGCCGGCCTCAAAGGCATTGCCGACGCAGTTAACGTGACCGACGGCGCCGGCGCCCGCGCCCATATGAGCGCGCTAGCGGCCGCAACCCTTCTTAGGCAGGCTGGCATCGAGCCGATCCTGCAGATAACCTGCCGCGACAAAAATCGCCTGGCGCTGCAAAGCGAAATGATGGGCGCGGCCGCGCTCGGCATCCGCAACCTCCTCCTCCTCTCCGGCGACGATCCAAAGACTGGCGATCAGCCCGACACCAAACCGGTCTTCGATGTCGATTCCAAAACGCTGATCGAAACCGCGCGCCGGCTGCGCGATGAAGGCACGCTGCCGACCGGCCGCAAGGTCGCCGGCCACGCCGATTTTTTCATCGGCGCCGCCGACATGCCGATCGATCCGCCGGAGGGCTGGCAGCCGAATGCGCTCATCGCCAAAGTCCAGGCCGGCGCGCAATTCGCGCAGACCCAATTCTGCATGGATGCGGCCATCGCGCGCCGCTATGTCGGCGCCTTGGAAAAAGCCGGCGTCACCGGCAAGCTTGCGCTCCTGATCGGCGTCAATCCGCTGCGCTCGGCAAAATCGGCGCGCTGGATGAAAAACCACCTCTACGGCACCATTATTCCCGACAGCTTCATCGCGCGGCTGGAAAAGGCCGCCGATCCGGCGCGCGAGGGTTTGCGCATTTGCGTCGAGCTGATCGAAGAGCTTTCGACCATTCGCGGCGTCGCCGGCGTCCACATCATGGCGCCGGGCAATGACGCAGCGATCCCCGAGGCGATTGCGGCGGCGCGAGCGCGCGTTCAGCGAGCCGCGCCCTGAACTGATTATTCAGCCGTTCGGATATTGATCTCCGATGTCAGGGTGCGATGCACCGGGCATTTGTCGGCGATTTCGATCAACCGCTTGCGCTCTTCGGCATCGAGCTCGCCTTCGAGCGTGATGACCCGCTCGATACGGTCGAGCATCCCATCCTTGGTTTCGCATTCGGCGCAATCGCTGGCGTAAATTCGGCTATGCCGCAGACGTACCATCGTCCGCGCCAACGGCAGCTTCTTACGCTCGGCGTAAAGCCGCAGCGTCATCGAGGTACAGGCGCCAAGCGCAGCCAGCAGCAAATCGTAGGGACCGGGGCCGCTATCGAGCCCCCCGGCGGCGACCGGCTCGTCGGCCAGGAAGCGATGTGTGCCGGCGGTGATTTCCTGCGCAAAGGTGCCGTGCCGCGTCTCGCGCACCAGGACTTCGTGCGGCTCGGCCTCCGTGCCTGGCTGGGTTGACGCCGCCATATCGAGATAACGTTCGGCCCAAGCGGCGATGACATGCGCGACATAAGCGGCATCGCTCGGCCGCCGCAGCAAGTGATCGGCGCCGGCAAGCGAAATGAAGCTCTTCGGATGCTTGGCCGCCGTGAAAATGCGGCTGGCATTGTCGATGCCGACGGTCTCGTCGGTTGGCGAGTGGAAGACCAGCAGTGCCTTGCGCAGGCCGGCAATACGCTCGGCAAGATTTTGCCCGGCGATATCGGCGAGCAAGGCGCGGCGGATGCGGAACGGCCGGCCGACCAATGTCACCTCGATTTCGCCTTTGCTCTCGATCTCGTCGACGCGGTCGCCGAACAGGCCGGCGACATGCGCCGGATCGAACGGCGCGGCAATCGTCACCACAGCGCGCGCCTCGGCGATGCGGTGAGCGGCAGCGAGCACCGCCGCGCCACCGAGGCTGTGACCGATCAGAACAGCGGGTGCGCCGACCGTCATCCGCAAATGATCCGCAGCGGCCACCAGATCGTCGACGTTCGAAGAAAAGGTGGTGTTGGCAAACTCGCCTTCACTGGAGCCGAGCCCGGTGAAATCGAATCTCAACACCGCAATACCGTGCGATGTCAGACTGTGCGCAATCAGCCGCGCCGCCTTGTTTTCTTTGCCGCAGGTGAAGCAGTGCGCGAGCAAAACGACGGCGCGGATCGGCCCGTCTGGTCGGTCGAGCAGCGCGGCAAGCTTCTCACCCTGGGCATTGGCAAAATCGAAGCGTTCGGCCGGCATGCTGTTAGCTCCTGTTGGCGATTTGCGGACGGCGTGTCGCAAGGCCGTCCTTTCAGTCGTTGGCGACTATCGCACCAGCTCGCGCATCGCGGCGTCTAAGCCTTCGATTGTCAACGCATACATCCGACCGCCGAAAAGCTGGCGCATCAGGCGAATCGAGGCGGTGGTTTCCCATTCGCGTTCCGGCACCGGATTGAGCCAGACGCAGGATGGATAGGTTGCAACGACGCGCTCCATCCAAACACGGCCGGCTTCCTCGTTGAAGTGCTCGACCGATCCGCCCGCCGCGACGATCTCGTACGGCGACATCGACGCGTCGCCGACGAAAATGACTTTATAATCGTGCGGATAGGTGTGCAGAACGTCCCAGGTCGGTGTGGTCTCGGTCCAACGCCGCGCATTCTGCTTCCACACTTTCTCGTATAAGCAATTGTGGAAATACAAATGCACGAGATGCTTGAATTCGCTCTTGGCCGCGGAGAACAATTCTTCGGTCGCCTGGACGTGCCAATCCATCGAGCCGCCGACATCGAGGAACAACAACACCTTGACGGTGTTGTGCCGCTCCGGCCGCATCAGAATGTCGAGATAGCCTTTATGCGCGGTGCCTTTGATCGTGCCATCGAGATCGAGTTCGTCCGGCGCGCCGGTGCGCGCAAATTTACGTAAGCGGCGCAGCGCGATCTTGATGTTGAGGGTGCCAAGCTCGACGTCGCCGGCAAGATCCTTGAACTCGCGCTTGTCCCAGACTTTTACCGCGCGGAAATTGCGATTCTTATCCTGGCCGATGCGCACGCCTTCGGGATTGTACCCGTAGGCTCCGAATGGCGAGGTGCCGGCCGTGCCGATCCACTTCTTGCCGCCCTGATGACGACCGCGCTGCTCAGCGAGCCGCTGCCGCAGAGTTTCGAGAAGTTTGTCGAGCCCGCCCAGTGCCTCGATCTGCTTCTTCTCGTCCTCGGTGAGGTATTTTTCCGCGAGCTTTTTCAGCCATTCGGTTGGAATTTCCGCCTCCAGCGCCTGCTCGACGAGATCCAGGCCCTTAAACACGTGGCCGAAGACCCGATCGAATTTGTCGAGATTGCGCTCGTCCTTCACCAGCGCAGCGCGTGACAGGTAGTAGAAATCTTCCACCTGGCGGCCGGCGAGGTCCTGCTCCATCGCCTCCATCAGCGTCAGATATTCACGCAGCGTCACCGGCAGGCCGGCCTGCTTTAATTCATGAAAGAAGGTCGCAAACATCCTTGCATTGTAGCCCTCGTGCGCCGCGCGCCGCTATTCGACGAAATGCACCAATCTAGGCTTGTCAAAGATATATCTTTCGTTATATCTAATAAAGAT